>NZ_JASAUS010000124.1:0-22874 GCF_029953005.1 Bradyrhizobium sp. Mp27
GCTTTGCTTATCTTTCGCAGATGCGCTGGCAATTGAGATTGCCATCAAGGTTGCTGTCCCGAGTGACATAAGCATTCTGTTCATCGGCAACTCCTGTGGGTTGTCTGTCGATGAACACGCCTGAAGCCCGGGAGGTTCCAATTAGGCGCACGGGGCGACATTGGAAGCTTCGCATCGCAATATTCAAACGTCCGCAGAGCACCTGACTAGTGGCCTTTCGGACCACTTACATGACCGTAGATGGCAAGGCGCGCATCGAGTGGGAAGCTCGAGCGCAGTGGAAGGAGAAGCCGTTGGAGGGCGCTGTGGATAAAGGCCACTCAGTGGGCGGCCTCATGAGAACGCCTCTATTTCGGTGTCCCGGTCTGGCTACCCGAACCGGTGGTCTGCTCCCTTCCCGGTTGGCCGGGAGAATGCGCAGAAGCGCCCGGCTTCTCTTGATCGGGCACGTAACCGGACGCTCCGGAGTTGCGGGTCTTGATCCCTTTGTCCGCATCGCGGTGCATCTGCTCGTTGGGCTCGCTAGCCTTGAGCCCTCTCCTCCTTGGTTTGCACACTGGGCGCGATGTTTTGCTACCGTCGCCCGGGTTCTAGACAGGAAGCCGCAACGTGGTTTCCACACTTGATAGCGTAGGCGCCACCTGAAGCCGCGTGCGAGGCCCGATGCCTTCACGCGCGAAATAGTAGGGAGTGGATATTAAGCCGCCAAAAAAACACCTAAGTGGTGTTGATTTCAGCGGTTAGCGTGAGGGTGAGCAAAGTCCGACCTTCATCGGGGGAAGGGCCGTCCGTGACCTTCAACTCCCATGGTATCCCCTCCACATGTCGGTGGGATGCTCAGACGTCAGGACATTACCTGCGTACTTCACTGCCTCAAGTTTCGCTGCCTCGGTGTCGGCCACTTCAACGCCGACGTCATCGATCAGCATTTTTCCGTTCAAGATATGGAAGTAGTAGCGCGGCATAGACGCTCCTCCGTTTGGGCGGGAGCGCAGTCGTGTCTCTCAGTCAAGGGGCGCCTTGATCGGTCCCGGTGATAGAGGGACAAGAGCAGCTACAGAGTGGCGTTCCTAATTAGGCTACCGCGCTAGGAAACAGGCCAGTCCCCTCTTGGGGGCGACCGGCTCAAAGGAACCACAAGGGTGGGCGAATATTTGGTTCGTCGCTGGCTCGCTGGACAGCCGGCGGAGCGCGAGATGCCGCTCGGTCGCAATATCGGCGTGCATCTGGCGCTACCCCTGCACGGTTGACGTTTGTAGGCCGCGGGGGTTCTGGCCGAGCCAGGAACATCGTGGTTCTTGCCATGTTTTCCCGACGCCCTCGGGCTCGTCGAGGGTAACCTCTAGGCCCCGGCTCACCCCCATTTGAGCTGGGGCCCTTTTCTTCCGGGACAAGGGACTGACTGAAGGGGAACGACCAGAGCAGTCGAAAATTTGAGTCGTCGCTGGCTCGCTGTAAGAGCTGGCGGAGCGGCCCCGGCCTAACCCCCTAGTCTCCCCCGGAGCCGGGGTCGTCTCTCCGTCCTTGTCGTGTAGGAGTAGCGTATGCGTTCCTCGCCCTCGATCGTGCCGGCCTCGACCGCGACATCTATCTGGTGCGATTTTCGCGAGCGTGATGGCACTGATTGTCGCATTCAGATTTCTCGCTCAGTAAGACCGCCCAGAGCCAGGCATCGCCCATGCGGCTGAACTGCTTGCGCGCCGCGTCTTTGGCGGCAGTGTCTTCCAGGGTCAGGCAGCGCCCGGCATTCTTCCGAAGATGCTCGGACCGGCTCAATAGGAGATCAGCGCTGCTAGCGGGATCGGCAGAAGTCTGCCAGGCGTTCCGGCACAGGGGACACCGACACTGATTGACGAATTTCCCGGGGGGCAAGTAGGTCGAGTGCATCGGAGCTGCCACGATTCGCCCGCAGGCGGTGCAGCCGTTCGTCCCTTGAGACGGCGGTCGTAGGCCCTCTTCTTCAACGGCCTTCGCGGTCCAGCGGCGCTCGAACTTGCGGAAAAGATTGCAGGGGATAGAGCAAAACGTTCACTGAGCGCCTCCTGTTTGTGGGCGGGAGTGCGGTAACGTCTTTCGGTCACTAGCGCCTGTCATGTCGTGCTAGCGATACCTTGGATATGGTGTCTCTAAAGACATTTGCCTGAGCGGTTCCCGGGAAAACCGCTCCTCGGCATTCGGCAGATCAAAACGATGCCCTGCATGGCGCCGCCGTTTGGATAACACTCTTCGTGCTGTGCCGCATCCGTGGGGCGTAGGAACATATCTATACCCGCCCTGTTGCGTCTGCACGACATGACCCGTGAAGGCGCATGCCGTCCCCAAAATGGAGATTTGACCATGCGGGGCGCTCTGTGGGCACGGCAAAGGCGACGTCCGGGTAGACATAGTTCCAGATCCCAAAATCCAGCGCCAAAGACGTAAGCGCCCAAAACGCACGAGAAATTCCGCGACAAAGACGCCAGCGTCATCAAGATCGTGATGAGACCAGGACTTTAAACCAGCACGCGTTCCTTCCCCAACAGCTGGCTCCGCCCAGCGAAAGTGTCACATGCGCATATTGAAAAAACGTTCGCCATCGTTGGCGGCCACGACCCTTCGTGCTTTCGCAGAATATCCGGTGGCCTCCGCGGTTGTCGCAACAGTCGGCCTGATGGCTGCGGCGGCAGTCGTCAATCGGCGACTTGCCGACAAGGCACAACGCGACAACCCGCCTCAAGGACGGTTCATCGATATCGACGGCGTTCGCCTGCATTACGTCGAGCGCGGATCCGGCCGTCCTCTAGTCCTGCTCCATGGCAATGGCAGCATGATCCAGGATTTCGAGTCGAGTGGTTTGATCGATCTCGCCGCCAAGGACTATCGCGTCATCGTGTTCGATCGTCCCGGCTTCGGTCACAGCTTGAGGCCCCGCAATGTCGTGTGGACGCATGCGGCCCAAGCCGATCTCTTCAAGGATGCGCTTGCACACCTCGGTGTCGAAAAGGCGATCGTGCTCGGACATTCCTGGGGAGCGTCGGTGGCGATCGCATTGGCAAGCAGACACCCCTCCATGGTCGAGGCCCTGACACTGGCGTCGGGCTACTATTTCCCGACAGCCCGCACCGACGCGATGATGGCGATCGCCGGGCCGGGGATCCCCGGGTTTGGCGATCTCCTCAGTCACACCATCTCTCCGATCCTCAGCCGCCTGATGTGGCCAGCGATGCTGCGGCAGCTGTTCGGACCTAAATCCGTCCCGCGAAAATTCGACGGCTTCCCCAAATCGATGGCCGTGCGTCCATCGCAGCTTCGGGCCGGCGCCGCGGAGGCAGCGTTGATGGTTCCTGCCGCAATGCTGTCTGCGAAGACCTACGGCGAACTTGCCATGCCGGTCACCATCCTGGCCGGCGAGGACGATCGCCTCATCGACATCGACGAGCAGTCCGGCAGGCTGCATGACGAGATCAAGCACAGCAAGATGCGCCGCGTCCCGAATGCGGGTCATATGATCCAGCAGTCGGATACGGCCGACCTCATGGCCGCGGTCGACGAAGCCGGGGCGGAAACGCTGCATTGAGAACCCTAATCAATCTGATCGCGGCACGAACCGAATTAGGAACGTCCAGCACAGCGCCCGGTTGGCCCTGGTATCTCCCGTAATCAAAGGTCTCTCCATGTATCATCACGTCAAAAAGCTCATGTTCACAGTCCGGGTCGACGAGCCCGATCCACGGTTCGGAAATATGCTGCTCGAACAGTTTGGCGGGGCTAACGGCGAGCTGGCGGCCGCCATGCAATACTCCATTCAGGGTCTCAATTGCGAAGATCCGGACCGCAAGGATCTCCTGATGGATATCGGAACCGAGGAATTGAGCCACCTCGAGGTGGTGGGATCGCTCGCGCGCTTGCACTTGAAGCCCTTGAAGTTCGATCGAGAAGCGGCGGAAGCCGACCCTTTGATCGCTATTGCCGGGGGCGGCGGCGTCAATCTGTTCAACTCGCAAGGCAATGCCTGGACGGCTGACTATCTCAAGATCACCGGCGAACTCGACGTCGATCTGCGCAGCAACATCGCCGCGGAAGCGCGCGCCAAGATCGTCTACGAAAGACTGATCAATTTTTGTGATGACGCCGGCACTAAGGACACGCTGCAGTTTTTGATGACGCGGGAAATCACCCACATGAAGGCGTTCTCGCGTGCGCTTGAAAGCATGGGCAAACCCACATTCAGCATCGGCCGCATCGCTCCCACGCCGGGTCTCGTGGACCAGTTCTTCAACGATTCGACGGGTTCCGGCGACAACGGTGAAATCGACACAAGAGGCCCCTGGAACGAAGGCGAAGACTGGATCTTCATGGAATCACCGGCACTCCAGAGCGGCGATCCCGGCGCGGCGCCTTCGATCGTTGCCGAGAGTTCGCCGTCGGAGCCTGTCATTGGACTTGACGACCTGCTGATCGATCAGCTGCGGGACCTCCTACATGCAGAGAAGCAATTGACCAAGGCATTGCCTCAGATGATCGAGGCTGCTCGCTACGACCAGCTCCGCGAGCTGTTCACCGTTCATCTCGCCGAAACCGAAACGCAGATCGAACGTCTCGACGAGTGCTTCGAACTGCTCGGCAAGAAGCCGCGCGTCAAGTCTTGCAAGGGCATGCAAGGACTTGTCGAAGAGGGCGACGAAGTGATCAAGGATGGAGCCAAGAAGGACGATGCAGCAGCGGATCTCGCATTGATCGGCGCGGCACAGCGTATCGAGCATTACGAGATTGCCGGCTACACCGCTGCCCGCAACCTGGCGCAGCAGTTGCGTCACAGCGCGGTGGTCGCACTGCTTTCGAAGAATCTGGCCGAGGAGGAGAACGCGGATCAGTTGCTCAATCAGGTCGCGCGTTCGTTGATGTCGGTTGCGAAAATGCCCGCCGCCATCGAGCAGACCTTCGTCGAAGATGAGCCCGCTGGAGGCTAGGTCAGCGTCGAAGCATTGAGATAGGCGGTCCCCACTCTGTGGGGCCGCTGCTTGCTAACACGTTTTGACGAACCGCGAGGCGGTTGGAAAGGACTCCCGAGGATCAAAGAGCATACCTGCCGGCTGTGCAACGGAACCGGCTTTCCCAGGTCCATGCAGCCCCCTCATCCTGGCCGTAAGAGCTACCCCGTCATTGCGAGGCCTGCCAAGGCAAGGGAAAGATCACAGAGTCGGGTGAAGAGATCTCAGTGCTTTGATCTTTCGATTTCGAAGGTGAACTTGGCCGGCATCACATCCCGGACCCCAATCGCCATGAGCGTTTGGCGGTAGTTGCAGCCGAATGATGGAGGGCGTTACGCGCCATGTCGGCCAACGATTTGGCGGCTTCCGCTTGCGCGGCCCGCAATTCGGAAGCTCCAGTCCTTCCTCATCGAACTATTCACCCGGCTCGCGGATCACCTGAGCGTGTCGCCGCCGAGGTCGAGCGTACGGTTGCGGAGAGTGAGAAGAGCAAGGGACTGGGGGCGGCCTTTCGAGGATCCGATCAAGATGGGCTATCGCGTCCGGCGCAAGCTGAAGACGGATCAGTACCGCCAACTGAGGCGGCCTTATTCTTTCGTGGTGGCTTGCCTTGCCCGGGACAATCTCCGAAACTCGATTGTTATGTTGGAGGCGCGAATTGCGAGCCCGCCCGAGATTGCGCGGGTAGCGTAAGCCGAGTGAGCGTCCACCATTGGTCGATCGAACCTTAGTGCGACCGGGAACAACATCTAACCGATCTTACTTTTCCGGCGTTCGCACCACGGTTAGGACCGGCTTAGACGAAGGCTCCCACGGCGCGGGGAGGACCACCCTGATTGGTCGAGCGTCGGCAAATCTTTCTGCGAAATTGGGTCGTTCTCCTGTGGCGGGCTCGGCGAGAGCCACCGCGAAGGACGCCACAACGAAAGCCAAGCCTAAGAGGACTGTTCGAATATCCACCAACATTTTGCTGATCCCGTTTCGAAAAGGACAACGCGGGCCTTCAAGAATGGTTCAGCCGACTGAACGTTTGCTACTCGAAGGAAAGCCGGCGCGTGCCCATCAGGAGCGAACGGGCCAAATTGCGCCGAGTCTTCACGGGCGCCGGATGAGATCCGGCCGCTTCTCAAGCAAATCGGCCCTCAGACCGAGATCTTGCCGACAGGATCTCTTTTCTACGAAATCACTGATGCCGTAAGCGCGGTGATCCGCGACGAATGAGCGCTCCGATCCCGGCGTCAGATGCTATCGACTGGAATAATACAAATGCTTTTTCCTTGCTCGTCGACGACCGAAACCGAGCAATTGCGCCCGACCCGCTCAGGACGAGTCGCACGCAAGGAGCGCGCGAGTCTGATCGCCTCGATCTGCGCCGCTGTCTCGTCCACCAGATCGTGCACGCCATGATCCGCGACAATCCGAGTGTCGACAAGCTTGAAGTGGAACTTGGGCATTCTGGGAAGGTTGCAATTTTCCTGCCAGTTCCATCGCCCATAGTTGTCACCTCGCGGGCTTAGAACTGCCGATGCTCCGCTATTGAGCATGGCGCGCTCCAACAATCTGGAACGTCCCCGCTCCGCGCGCCGTTTGTCAACCAAGGGAGGACAACATGGCCACGGAACAACGAGAAACGGGCAGTCTGATCGGAAGCGACAAGGTGGAAGGCACGTCGGTCTACGGTGCCGACAACGAGCATATCGGGTCGATCGAGCGGTTAATGATCGATAAGGTGGGCGGGAAGATCTCATACGCAGTGCTGAGCTTCGGCGGCTTCCTGGGCATCGGCGATGACCACTACCCACTGCCCTGGCAATCCCTGAAGTACGATACAGCATTGGGCGGCTACCGGACCAATGTCACCAGGCAGCAGCTTGAGGGCGCCCCCAAGTACGCCGACGAAACGAATTGGGATTGGCAGGACTCGTCGCGGACCCGAGCGGTTAACGACTACTACGGGGTACCATTCTGACCCTTGATTGCTTCGGCAGCTAGTGTCGTCTGGCTGCCGACGTAATCCGCTTATGGAAGTTGCAAGCCGCCTTCGCCTCCAGGCTATCGCTATCGCTATCGCTGCCGCTGCGCGGCGCTGCTTAACAGCGTTCCGCGGAGCAGCGGTAAGGCCGCCGGAAGGCGGACTTACCCATGGCGGCCATCGGACACCATCTCCATCCCATGCGTAACGCGTTTGAGTTTTGCCTGCCGACCCCCGCCAAGGTGGTGCCGGCCGGCCCCGACTGGATCCACGAAATCAAATATGACGGCTATTGCCTGCGCGTCGAGCGCAACGGCAAGAGCGTGCGGCTGTTCACCCGCAACGGGCACAACTGGACCAAGCTTTCCCATGGATCGCCGAGGCCGCTCTCAAGAACCGCGAGCAACAATTCACCATCGACGGCGAGGCTGTGGTGCTCGGCGTTGGCGGCGTCTCCGACTTCAACGCCCTGCACTCACGCCGGTACGAGGACGAGGTTGAGCTCTTTGCCTGCTCGGCGGCGAGGATCTGCGGCCGCTGCCGCTGAGCCTGCGTAAGACCAATTTGGCGCGGCTGCTGCGCGGCCGGCCGGACGACATGTTCGTAGCGCCATTCGAGGCGGGCGAGATCGGTGCCGATCTCTTGGCGCCGCCTGCCGCATAGGCCTCGAGGGCCTCGTTTCCAAACATCGGGAACGGCGCTACCGACCGCGCACATGCGAATGGATCAAGCTCAAGAATCGCGCGCATCCGGCGATGTCGCGCCGGTTTGAATGAAACAGGCCCCTGCCAGGATTTGCAGCGCGGCCCGCCCACGCGTTAAATCAACCCCGCCTGTTACTCGGTCGCTTCGAGCACAAAAAAAGCCGTCACGGTTGCCGTGATGGGTTTCTCGCTCGGGGCGAAGGCACTACCCTCATAATTGAGGTACGGTTCTATGACTGCTGTCGATATCGTCGGCTGGGTTTTATTGGCAGCGGTGCTGTTGGTTACGCTGAGCACAAAGAAAATGCCGTCGAGTTGAGCGCCTGCATTGCCTGAGACGTTACCAAGGCAGCTTAGCGATCGCGTAGGCAACAAACGCGAGAAGCGCAATCCAAGCGAATGAAACGCACCAAGACCTAACTGCACGATACGGGTTAACGCCCCGCGCAGCACGGGTCACAACGATAGAACCATCCATACCACCCCCAAAGCGTTGAAGATCGACAGCACGACAAAGCTGAACCGATAAGATCGTTCCGCCCAATCCATAAGCGTCCCCTGCTTATGCAACCTGTAGTCATTTCCATATCCTGCTTGGTTATTTGGGAAAAGGAAGCAACTTTGACCTAACCGCATTTTTTGGCAGACCGCGACCCGCTCCATAAAAACGGCACCGGCCAAGAGCTTTTGAGGTGTGGAGGCCGGAGCCGTTGGAGTTGCCCTGGCGGTAATGGGGTCGCCACGGTGGTCCCGAGTATAGGAAAAAACGGCAATCAGTTCTGTGCGCTTTCGTACCTACGCCTACGATCCCGCGCCGCCCGATCTTCGAATATGGCGACGATGGCGGCTACTTCGTTTTTTATGACCACCCTTACTCTCCCCGTTTCTTTTGACGAGGGAGAAGCAAAATCGTTCAATTGAATCAGCAGTGTACGGTACCGGACGCAGCGCGACGCCCGATCCTCAATGGATCGTGGGTTTTTCCATGATCTCTATGTAGTCGCGATAACCGATCCGATGAAGTTTGATCATGACCCTCGCCAGGCGGCGGAGTGCGTTTCTGGCGCCGCCGATGGGAAGTTCGCGAGCGCGCCGCAGCAGCTGTGCAGCGCCTTCAATTAGGGGCGTACCTTCAGGTAACTCTTCGGCTGGTCTCATTTCGAGACCTGTAAACCGGGCGGCCTCAACCATTCACTCATTTGAGAGCCGGTCTCTACTTGCCGAGCCTTGCGGATTGCGCGCTCCCGTTCGATACCGGGAGGGAGAGACTTGGCCTTCTCACGAAGGCGCATCGCCTCTTCGGCAAGGCGTTCTTCAAGGGATATGGTTTGCTTGAAACGGCGTCGTCGCTGCATGGCGCTGCTCCATTCCTGAGGAAGGCGGGAGCGCAATCGGCGTTCTCATCACCGATAAAAGCCAGGTACCGCGCGGTGATGGCAGGACCTTAGCACTGTCCGATATCGAACATATGTCCAATTGTGCACCAACGCCAAAAGTTAATGAAACAACTACGAAACCGCCAAAAATTAGAGCAGGACCCGCAGCTAGTCAGTCGCGGTCTTGATTAGCCCGACTTTTCTCGCCAGTTGCCACACCTCGACGTCACGACCGTCGACGAGGCACGTTGCTTTTTGCAAGGCCTCGTCATCGTCCACGGCATCTAAGGCATGGGCGCTGATAATGTGTCCATCCTCATCGAGGAGGAACGCGCGGTAGTCTTTCACGTGGGCGCTCGAAGTCCGGGAGACCGCAGCCACTCGCTTATGTGAGAGCCGGTCTCCGCTTGGCGTGCCCTGCGATGGCTTCGTCGCGTAACCTGCCAGGTGGAAGACTCTCGGCTTCTTCTCGCAGGCGCTTTGCCTCTTGAGCGAGACGTCCTTCGAGTGGGAGTAGTTGTTTGAAACGGCGTCGCTGCTGCTGCATGGCGCTGCTCCCTGTGTGAGAGAGGGCGGGAGCGCAACCGGCGTTCTCATCGCCGATAAAAGCCAAGGTCCTTGCGGCGACCCTCGAGTGTCCGATATCGGACCAAGAAAAGCGAGTCAAAAATACTTCGCTGCGGCCAGGAACGAAGTCTCGCCCTAGACTTTGCACTATGTAGAGGGTTTTTCCCGTCGTGATTTTCCCGGACCTGTAGCGTCGCTGTGATGGAAATCGGACCGACAGGCTGACCTAAAGTTCCCTATACAAGCTATCCCGCTTGCGTGCTCTCGGAGCGCATCCGTCCCGCGGAGATCGGCCCGACCGACCGGGCGGGAGCCGCATTGGCCAAAAATAGCGCTTCGGCGAAACATACCAACAATCTTCTCGGATCTTTGCCGCACGCTCAATTTAGTTTGCTCTCACCTTACATGGTCGTCGAGCAACTCGAGCAAGGTACGATTCTCATCGAAGCCGGAGACGAGACCGAAAACGTTTACTTCCCACACGTGGGCATGCTCTCGCTGCTGTCAGTCTTGAAGGACGGTAGGGCGATCGAAACCGCGACCGTTGGCCGGGAAGGTGTTGTTGGAGCCATGGCCGGACTTGGCGCGCATATTTCTCTTGTTCGGGTCGTTGTGCAGCTCAGAGCCGAGGTGACAAGAATTCCGGCAAGCCGATTTCGCAAGGCAACGGGAGAAAGCACCACACTGCGAAACCTCTGCGTAGGCTACAACGAAATCCTGTTATCCCAAGCCCGGATCAATGTCGCTTGCAATGCCGTTCATGTCATTGAAGCGCGTTTCTGCCGATGGCTCCTCCAAACGGCTGACACCGCAGGAAGCAACACCATCAATCTAACACAACAGTTCCTGGCCGAGATGCTGGGCGTGCGGCGCACCTCAGTCACAGAGGTCGCAAGAAAAATACAGAACACCGGCGCAATTCACTATGCTCGCGGAGAAATAAGTATTCTTGATCGTCAGATTCTGGAACGCTTATCATGCGAATGCTATGCGACGCTGGTGGAGCAATCGAAGAGCTTGAGCAGGTAGGCCGAAGCAGTCTCTGGTAGCAGCGCCTTCCGAGACGGCGTTGCCATGTCTGCTTTCCAACCTTACAGGTCCGGTTCAGCTAACGCCATCTGCGCCGCGATTTCGGCACATCACTGGGGGCGGCCCTGGATAGGCAAGCCTGACTGGGACGCACCGGGGCTGCGCCACGGGCCATTACCGAAGTTTCCCGGTGGCAGGTCGGTAGTTGTTTCGGGAAGAGGAACCAAAAGGGGCCCGAAATTTGAGTCATCGCTTGCTCACCGGCAGGAGCTGGCGGAGCGGCCCCGGCCTACCTCATGACTCCCCTGTCAACCGGGGCCGTCTCTCCGCACTTGCATCGGAGTAGCGTATGCGTTCCTCGCCCTCGATCGTGCCGCCGCCTCGAGCGCGACATCTATCTGGTACTTGAAGACTTCGGCGCGCGCGCCGGTTGCGCCTGGCGCGAGACGGATGAGGCTGACACCGACCTTGAGGGCGTCCTGCAAAATCTCCTGTCCGGCCAGTACGCCTAGCCAGTCCGAACTGTATCCTTCAATCCCGTTGAGGGGTGGTCACGGGATGCGACTTCCGACGTCGCGGACGAGCTGGCCCAGCGCGCAGCCGACACCGAGGCCGAGATCTCGTTTGCACTGCAAGCCTTCATCGCGGCTAACGCCACAAAGCGCTTCGACGTACAGCTGGCGCTGCCCTTGCGCGGGGGCGCCTGACGGCGCAAGCGGCCGGCACCCGGCACCCTACCTTTGCTCGTTCCGCGCAAGGGACGCCAGTCTATCGAATTGGCCGGCCAAACCGACATAGGTTCGGGCAATGTTTTTCAGAGCGGCGGCGCGGTCCTTGGAGATGCCGCTCGCGGAAGAAAGTCTCTTGTAGTGGTCAGAAAGCCTCTTGTAGTGATCAGCATGTTCGCGGCACTCAGCAATGTTGCGGTCGAGGCGGTCGGCCGGCACGATCGAGGGCAAGGAACGCATACGCTACTCCCATATGTTTTGCGCACCGCGTCCGACCACTATGGTGCGCATGATCTTCGGCAATTCAGCCTGCGCCTCGCTACCCGCGTGGAAACCGCAAGCCGTTCGCCGCCGCCCAACTAACAATCTCATTCAACGTCCGCCGGCCAACGCCCACGAGCATAAAGAGGTCGCGCTG
The DNA here is from genome assembly GCF_029953005.1 of Bradyrhizobium sp. Mp27. NCBI lineage: Bacteria > Pseudomonadati > Pseudomonadota > Alphaproteobacteria > Hyphomicrobiales > Nitrobacteraceae > Bradyrhizobium > Bradyrhizobium sp. Mp27. The sequence goes on from NZ_JASAUS010000124.1 coordinate 11,765, forward strand.
CGTTAGCGCCTGGACGTTCTCCCGCGTGGCCGTGCGGCCCGCCAAGGCGCGGCGCAACCGTGCTCGGGGGCTCAATCCATCAATCGACACGTCCTGCCGGGATGCATCCATTGCTAATCCCGGCGGAAAATCTGGCCCCGCTCGGCCACGAGCGCGAGCTCCGTCCATTCGTGCGCAAGCTTCAACCAGCCTTCTCGATCGACCTGGTCGAGGCTCCGAGTCGCCTCCTCGCGGCAGGCCGTCGCCTCCTTGAAAAATTGCTGAGCGGAGGCCTCCATCCTAACGTATTGTGACAACTCCCCGGAAGGCTTGGTCTTCATCGTTGCCTCGGCGCATAACCGTTCATGCAACGGATCGAAAACTCGTGGCATTGCCACTTGTTCCCGCACCAATCGCCACAAGATTTTCATTTTCGTCCGACTGAATTTGAGCCGTTACTTTTGAGGAACGCAGTTATGACAAAGGAGAATTGCCTAATTGTCCGAGCCGTAGGAAGACAGCTTGAACTTCTGCGCTGAGAAGCCTCCCGCATTGCAAAGGACAGCAAGATGGATTGGTGGATCGATCACGCAGATGTCGGCTCGCGCTTTTGCTTTGAGAACGCAAAGGCGAAGGAGGCCTTCGTGGTTACTTGCGACAGCTTCGGCATTCCCTGTCGAGACGGCTAGCTGAAAGCACCCGGCTAGCCCGGGTACCCCGAGGTAGGGCCGCTCCACAAGGCGGCCCTATCATCTCAGGCTTTACACCCTATCTGCGGCCTATGCGTACCGCGTTCGAATTTTGCCTGCCCACGGCCGCCAAGGTGGGCCGCCTAGACCCGAAGCTAGGAACGGCTCCATATGTCGCAGCATTGCTGTCGTGGAACGCGTTGCTAATGAAGACGGGGTAGCTCTTGATTGGAAAGCCGCAGTTTCATGGACCGGTTGCAAGAGTTGCGATGAAGAAGGCTATCGCAATTATTGCAATCTTTTGCTCGACGGGTTCGAAATCCGCGTTTTCTTGAACGATGCGGAGCAGATAGAATACACTGCGGCAAATCCTGAGGAAGGGTGGGTTCGGGTGATTCCTACTCGCAGTATTCTGAAGGGCTTTGTAGAGATCAGGATTAAGCAAACGTCTAGATCTTGGCGCACGTGAAGAGCCGCCCAGCTCTTCTTGGCCTTTTTCTTTTTGGTAGGTTTTTTCTCAAGCCGCACGCCCTTGAATTTCTTTGCGGCCTTCTTGCCCTTCGCGGGCTTCTTGACTCCCATGAACTCGCCGGACGTCTTGTCGCGCTTGGTGAAAGCGGAAGCTCCACCCAACGTGGTCTTTGTCTGCGAACTCTTCTTGACCGCACCCTTGCGCGCATTGTCGCCAGTGGGCTTATTGACCGCCATGTTTCCACCCTGAGGCAACTTAGACTTGGGAATCCTGTCTTGCAGTTTCAGGAACGAAACGGTCCGCGTCAAATTGAATCCAAGTTCCGTTGCGTGAGTTGCTTGTGCGTCAGTTCCGATGGCTTTTGTCGATCGCCCCGAACAGCGACGAGACCGTCTACTTGGTTGCGGACAACTCCGGCCGCAATGGCAACGCTTGGTGCGAAGCAGATTTGGAGAGCGCCGTGGAGACCGTCATCCAGGATCTGCTTGCCGGAGAATATCGCAAGCCGATCCGGATTGTCGCCTTCAACCCAGCAGAGCGGTGGTCGGAAGATGTTTCCGGGGCCATCGCCCGCGAGATCCAGCGTCGTTGCAATCTGCAACTGAGCGACGTGCCGTCGTACCTGCGGGAGTTTGTGGATCGCTACTCACCACAAGACCTGCAGCAATTCAGTCTTCGCCTGGTATAGCGATGGCCCTCCAGCGGAAAAAGCCGGAAGCGCTGGGCGTCAAGGCACCCTTCCCCGGCTTCATTGAGCCCGCTCTGGCATCCTCGATCGATCGCGTCCCATCCGGCGAGCGATGGATTCACGAAATCAAGTTCGACGGCTACCGTGTGCAGGTTCACCTCGCCAACGAAGCCGCTAAGGTCTTCACGCGGCGCGGCCACGACTGGACCCGGCGCTTCAAGAAGGTTGCCGACGACGCCTGGCACATCAAGGCGAGCTCGGGATCATCGACGGCGAGGTCGTGGTGCCGGCCGCCGATGGCAGCACCGATTTCTCCGTCTTGCAGAACGAGCTGAAGGGCACCTCGACCAAGATCGTGCTCGTCGCCTTCGACCTGCTTTATCTCAACGGCAGCGATCTCCGGAAGGTGCCGCTGTTGGAGCGCAAGGCCGCACTGAAGAAGATCATCACTGGCAGCGACGTGCAGTTCAGCGAGAGCTTTGAGATCGACGGCCGCGAGATGTTCACGCATGCCTGCAAGGTCGGGCTCGAAGGCGTCGTCTCGAAGGTCCGTGACAGTGTCTACGCGAGCGGCCGGGGCGACAATTGGGTCAAGAAGACGTGCGCACAACGCGAGACATTGACGATCGCCGGCTACGCGCTCGACGAGGGCAAATGGGACGGTATGTATCTCGCGCGGCGGAGGGGCGACGACCTGATCTATGCTGGCAAGGTCGACCACGGCTTCGACAAGGTCTCGGCCGCCGCACTCCAAAAGCGCCTGAAGCCGTTGATCCGACCGACGCAGCCCTACGCCAAGCGCATCGCGCACAGGGGCATGTGGGTCGAACCGAAGCTGCTCGCCGAGATTGAGTACCGGGCCAAGTCGACCGAAGGAAAAGTGCGACATCCGTTCTTCAAGGGGTTGCGTGAGGACCTATAACGGCGCGGCGGTCGGTGGCGAAATTTTTTCCAGCCCCCTCTTGAAACCAAAAACGACTTTGCTAATTTTTTTGTCGCCATCCAACGATGGCGTCCGGGTGCCTCATGGGCCTGGACCAAGAGACGGGCACCGGGTGTGTCCGGTGCCGCTCGTAGACATCTTGCTCTTAGGAGGATTTGGCTATGCGCACCTACGATTTTGCCCCCCTCTGGCGCTCGACCATTGGTTTCGACCGCCTTTTCGACCTTGCAGAAATGGCTCAGCGGGCCAGCGAGGACAATTATCCACCCTACAACATCGAACGGCTGGCGGACGATCGCTATCAAATCTCGCTCGCGGTCGCCGGGTTTTCGCCCGAGGACATTGGCATCACCGCCGAACAGAATGTGGTGACGGTCGAAGGCAGCAAATCCGACAAGACCGAGCGCGATTTTCTCTATCGCGGCATCTCGACCCGCGGTTTCAAGCGGCAGTTCAACCTGGCCGAATATGTCCAGGTAAAAAGCGCCGCGTTCGACAACGGCTTGCTGACCATCGAGCTCGTTCGCGAGATCCCGGAAGCCATGAAGCCGCGCCGAATTGCCATCGGTGATGCCTCGGCCAGCAACATGCGAAAGCTGGAAGCTAAGGCCGCCGCCTAGCCGCCCAGACGCCATTGGAGCCGCGCGACAAATCGTGCGGCTCCATCCATTGTCAATGAAAGGAGAGGACCATGCGGCCGACGACCGCTGACGACAACGTTTTCGATTTCAACGCTCTTCTTCATCCCGGCACCGTGTTTGAAGCGCCGAGAGACGTGCAGGATCATCCGGCCCTGACGTTGGCCGAGAAACGCGCAATCCTGGCATCATGGGCGTCCGACGTGTCCGCGATCGCCTCTTGCCCGTCGATGCGCGCACCTGCCGGCCTCAAGAAGCCGGTATCGATCGACGAGATCTTGGACGCGTTGCGCGCCCTGGACGGTGGCCCCCGGATGCCGCCCGGCGGAAAGCCTTACCGTCTCCGTTCGACCGAACGTGCGGCGGCGGCGGCGTAGGTTCGGAGGCCCAGATGATGATGGACGAGAACCTGGCCCCCCTTCGTGCCCATCACAACAACATCAGCCGCTACCGCCGGCTCCTGCGTACCAAGCTTTCACCTTTGGAACGGCAGTTTATCGAAAGGCGGCTTTCCGAGGAGGAGGCCGCTCTGCAAAGCCTTTCCGCTTCGACCTTCCCGATCGCCTTCAAGGAGCGAGGGCCCGGTCGACCGCTGCCGGTTGCAGAGGTGATGCCATGAGCATGACCGTCAACCCAGGCCGACCGGGCTCCGGCTCGTTCTCTTTGGCGCTCCTCGGAAGGTTCTTCGTGCGCGAATATTGAAGACTCCAGCTGCGGACGGCGTATCATCGGCGGTGGAGATTTCAGGGATGGCTGTCTCGACCAACGAGCGTCCGATGTGTCCTGTGTGCAAGCACCAGATGGCGTTAGCGCGCATCTCTCCCGGCCCCCGCGGATTCGATGAGCGCACCTTCGAGTGCTCGACTTGCGAGCGTACCGAAGTGGTCCGCTCCCCCGGATCCGATGAAAACGGACGCGGTAGGCTGGCTCGCCGGTGAGCTGGAGCCGCCCAACTGAAGTTCGGTGTGAGTGGCGCGATGGATGAGGACTTCTGCAAACAGACGCAACGCATTCGCGCATAGCAGTGCGTTGTGGCTAGGGGACGCGCCCGACGACTAGGCGCGTCCTAAGTTGGCTGAGCGGGCTAAGCTCCTTCACCAGGCGCCGCATGTTAGCGCTGGTTGGCGAGGATCGCTTAGTCGGTCCGCTGGCGATACACTAGAGCCGACGCGGCGCGGCGTGGGATTCTTGGGCGAACTGGCCGGGCATTCTCCTTGCGGCAATCGGTGCCGTTCTATTGGTGTTGGGGGCAGTCTCTAGCCTCAGCCACCCGCCGAGTTGCCGCTCTGGATGACAAGTTGGTATCGACGCTTCAGCCGATGGCTTGTGGTTGTAGCGGCGTTTTGGAGGCGATCGAGGTCCGCACCTTCTTTAGCAATCACGAGCAGTCGCCAATTCAGGCCATCGGGTCCCGCGTCGTCATGTTCAATCTCGACGGAGATAACAAGCTCCCCGCCGGGAACGTGCTGGATCTCCTGAAGAGCGATCAGTTCGAGATCGGACTTGGATACCGACGTTCTTGCCACCGGTCTCCTCCCGGCCGGCCTAACGCAGCCTCAATCGTTCCGCGACTGCTTCATGAAAGCGGCCCGCTCGAGTTGTCAGCGGGCTATTCCTTTTCGCTTCTATTTCCCTTTCATCTTCGGGTCATTCATGGTCGCCCCCGGGTTAGCGGAACTCGGGCTGCTCGATGCCCCTTGACCGCTGGTCGCGGCTGGAGAATTGCCGCCGCCCCCAGATCCCGCACCTGCGCCTCCGCCGTCCCCTGATCCCGCACCCGCGCCGCCGGCCGATCCGGCGCCGGCCCCTGCTCCGCCCGCTCCTCCGGCCCCGCCCCCAGCGCCACCCTGCGCGGAGGCGGCAGCGATCGATCCGAACACAAGTGCAGCTAAGAGCGCCATCTTGCCAATCTTCATGGTGCTTTCCTCCTATTTAAGTTTGCTTGCAACCGACCTCTGTAGCCTTCGTTCCTAAGCTGGAGCAGGAGCAAACGCGTCGAGGTGCCGCACGGGCAGGATACCTCACTTACAGCAGACGACTTCCCCGTGGAGGTCGAGATCAAAGCGAGCCGGTCGCACCTGCAGAGACAGAGGGGCTCGCCGACCGCCTCACCTAACCGCTCAATGAGCATGCGCACCAATGCCCGGTAACAATCACAAGGCTCCTGGCTTAGGTGGGAAGCGAATTTGCTCGAACGCATTTCCGCAAGCCGCGGCGGAATGTCTCGATTTGAGCTGCGATAACTTTAATAAGGCAGGCAGGGCCGCCGATCGTATCGGATCGCTTGTGCCCGCCCGCGCAAGCGCGAGTCCTGCGAGATCCTACGATCGGACGCGACATTCCCCGAGCTCTCCTGCCGGCACGCCACCGCTGCTCCGAGGTTGTTTTCTTCAGTACCAAAGTCTTGCACCCAGCGGAGAGTTTGGTCGGTGGCACGTCATCCTCGTTCAGCTAGGAACGATTCAACAAAGCGTGTGTTCGTCCTTTGATACAAGAAATAAAGCAAGAGGGTGAGAAGCGATGGCGCGATCAGTGGAGGAGTTGAGGCGTCAGTCTGAGCGCAACCGCGCAGAGCTGGCGGCTACCGTAGGGCGATTAAGGGACCAGATATCGGACACCGCCGAGGACATCCGCCACAAGGTCTCGCCGCAGCACATTAAATCCGAAGTCTCCGAATACGTCAGCGACAAGACCCAAAGCTGGATTGATGGGCTCAAACAGCAGATCATGGACAATCCCATGCGCGCAGTGGCCGCGAGCGCCGCAGTAGGAATTCCGCTGCTGCGATTGGCGCGAGTTGTCCCGTTACCACTTCTGATGATCGGCGCTGGGCTTGCCCTGACCTCTAAAACAGTGCGGGATCGCGCGCCGGACGCGTCCGGTCCGGTAATGGATAGAGCGGGGGAAATGCTCGAGGAGTTGACGGAGGGTGCCCGCGCCATGCAGGGCGACGCGACGGAAAAGCTATCCTCTGCTCGAAGCCGAGCCGCTGCTGGAGACGCACAAGATCGGGCCGCCGGCCTTGCGGATGACCTGCGAACAGGCGCAACAAAGGCTGCCAGTTTTGCTGGTGAAAAGCTCAAGAGTGGCGTCGACGCGGCCAAGGATGCGGCGACGAACGCGCCTGACCAGGCCCGTCAGGCCATCGGCGACAATGCTGCTCTGATCGGAGGCCTGGGCATCGCGATCGGTGCCATCATCGCTGCGGCTCTTCCCGAGACCAAGGTTGAAGGCAACGTGATGGGTCGGGCCAGCGATGGCGTGAAGCAGGCTGCGGCCGCTGCGGCCCAATCCGGATTCGAGGCGGCGAAAGAGACGACCACGTCGGCAGCCGACGCGGCAGCGCAGAAGGTCACCGAGGCCGACCTCGGCACCCACGCTAGTCGTATGACGCAGGATGTGGCGGGCATTCTGAAAGAGGCTGCGGACGACGTCGTCAAAGCCGCTTTTAGCCCCTCCCAAAACACCAACACCTGAAGGAAACTATCATGAACGATGTGGACCCGAACAATATTACGCAGTTCGCGCCGAACCGAGACAAGGGCCCCTCGAAGGATCTGAAGGAACAGATCGGTGAAGCCGGTGCAGAGATGAAACAGCGCGCTGGCGATGCCTTTCAGGCAACGGCCGATCTCGCGCGGGACAAATTCAGCGAAGCGGCGGATGCAGCAAAAGGGGTGACGGAAGGGACTGTGGACCAGATCCAGAGCCAGGCCCGCGAGCAGCGGCGGACGGGCGCCGATTTCGTCGAGCGCCTCGCAGGCAACATGCGTGAAGCCGGCCGAGCATTCGAGAGCGACGTACCATTCGCTGCACGCGGCATCGGTTCTGCTGCCGACTATGTCGAAGAAGCCGCTCAGAAGATCCGCGACGGGAGCTTCCGGGATCTCGTCGAAGGCGCAACTGATTTCGCCAAGCGTCAGCCCGCGGCCTTTCTCGGAATATCTGTGCTGGCAGGCTTCGCAGCAGTCCGCTTCCTAAAAGCATCCGGCGAGCAATCGTCATCATCGAAGCGGAGCGGCACAACGGATAAATCGTCGTCGGAAGACGTTCAGAAGTCCGATGGCCCCCCGTTCTCCGCGAGTTCCGCGCGGCCTAGTCCGAGTTCGCAACAAACGTCATCCTCACAGGGCAACACCGTACCATGAGTATCGAGCACGATATCAAAACTAGCCAGGGCGAGTTTCGGGCCATCTCGACGCTACTGGGCGATGCCATGTCGCAGTTCGCCAAGCTCTTCCAGAACGAAATGGACCTGGCCAAGGCGGAGGTTGGCTACAAGCTTCAGAAACTCGGTGGCGCGCTAGGTTTGATTGCAGGTGGCGCCGTTCTGGTGATTCCGGCGATCGTCATGGCGCTATTTGCTCTGTCCGCGGCGTTGATCTCCGCAGGATGGTCGCAACCGGTATCGTATCTGACATCGGCGTTCATAGCGGCGGTAATCGCGGCCGTGCTGTTTGCAGTCGGCATCAACCGGCTTGATGTGCGCAATCTGGCACCTCACGAAACGATCGGCCAGCTTGAAAAGGATAAGGCCACCATGAAAGGAATGGTGCAATGAGCGATACAAAGAGCGGTTTTATCGACAATTTGGTGACGGCGGCCCGGGAAAACCCCCTTGCCGCTGCGCTTATCGGAGGTGGAGCGCTTTGGCTGTTGGCTGGCGACCAGAAGCTGAAGACCGCGACCCGCTCGGCTGTGAATGCAGTTTCACCCGTGGCCGATGCTGGAACGAGTACTCTCAGGTCGGCAGCGTCGGCTATTAAGCAGACTGTGGCGCCTCCAACGGCACCTGAAATGGACGACGACGGATCGCTGGGCGTCAGCGAAACTTTGCGCGGCGCCACCGCAGCGGCTTCCGATGCAGTCTCAGGAGCTGCCGACAACGTTCAGGATCGGTTCGACGAGGGCGTCGCTTTCTTCCAGGACAAACTCGGCACTGCGCTTCCAGGTAAAGAAGCGCTCACCAGTGCGCAATCGTCAATAACTGAGTTGCTTGAAAGACAACCCCTGGTGCTTGGGATTGTGGGCATGGCGATCGGGGCAGCAGTCGCAGGCGCGTTTCGCGCTTCCGAACTGGAGAACGAATATATCGGCAAAGTTGCCGACGATGTGAATGCCGACCTGAATCGTCGCGCCGGCGCGGTATCGCAGGCCTTGCGAGAAGCCTCAGATACGGTGATCGCAGAAGTCGGCGACAAAGGTGCCGAAGCCTTGGATAGGGTGAAGCAGGTTGGCATGGATGCCGCCGAGGCAGTCACCGCCAAAGTAGGGTCCCCCCAGCCGGGCTAAGGTTGCGGTGGTCGTGATCACGTGGATCTGCAGCGAGGTGCGGAGTGCACCCCTGAGGTGTCTTCTCAGATTGTGCGCCGTTGTCTGCCGACCACAAAGCCATAGAGCAGCACGATGACCGCGTCGACCACGGCGCCGATCAATCCTGTGCCTTCGCCAAGACGATACCAGCCAGGGGCTTGCCCAAGGTAAGTCGCAACGAAGGCACCAACGACCCCGAGGATGGTCGTTAGGATGAACCCGGCTGGTTCGTTGGCACCGAAACAGTGCACCATGGAGCAGATCACCTGACCCGTTTCCGTGCCGGAGGCCAAGGCGGCAGTCCAAGGCGCAAGACAAACGAGCGGTATCGAGCAGACATCACGTAAGGCGGTTTAGATGTGGTCCAAAACCGAGAAGGGCGCATCGATACGCGATCGAAAGGTGGGAACGGGCGAAAGCGTGGCCCTCGTAACCGTCTACTGCTTCGCGTCTTCGTCCTGGCGGTCTTTCAAGTCTTGCGCTATCTGATCAACCGACGTCTCGCTTGCAAGCTCATCCGGCCTACCATCTTCGATGTCCTCGACATCCAGTTTCTTCGCGATGCGCTGCAATATGCGCAACGACTGGGTCGCCTCCCTCTCTGCAAGGAGATTGATCTGCAGCTCCAGGTGATCGCGCCGTTCCAGAGTTCGGTCGATCAGGCTTTGGCGGATCAGCACGCATGAGGTGAGGAGAACGGCTTCGAGCGCGAGGATCGTCGCGAGCAGCGGGAACGGATATTCGTCGAAGGCGTGATGCGGGAAAAAGTGGCTGAGGATGATCCAGCCGATCACGAACGCGCATTGAAGAACGATAAACTGAACGGTGCCGACGAACCAGCCGATCCAGTGAAACAGACGGTGATGAACCGCCAGAGTTTCTTCATCCTGCTTTTCAAGGCGAAGGATTGCGTCGATGCTTTGGGCGGCGGGCCTCGCTGACTGAGTGCCCGCCCACATTAGTTTGCGACCTTTTCTGCGGCCCGTCGCGCCGACTTCCGCGTTTTGTCGACGCTCTTGTCGGCCGATCTTTCAGCGCGCGCCCTCGCCTCGCATTTGCCGCGCAGATCCTCGATCTCGTCGTCCGTCAGGTGTTCGATACCGACCAGTGAATTCCGGGCCGCGCCGACCCGGATCAATTCGTCGAGCTTGACCTGGATCGCGGCGCTATCACGGTTTTGAGAATTCTGGATGAGAAACACCATCAGGAACGTGACGATGGTCGTTCCTGTGTTGATCACCAGCTGCCACGTATCGGAGAAACCGAAGAGCGGTCCGCTTACCGCCCATATGATGACGATGCCGGCCGCGATAATGAACGTTGAAGCCCGGCCTGCCGCCAGCGAGGTTTTGTTGGCGAGGTCGCCGAAAAACTTCGAAACCGCGGACGGCTCTTTAGCTTTTTCCTTGGCCTTCATGATATGTCGCCCCATGTCAGCGTGTCAGCCGGCGGGACAAATCGGTAGTGCGCCCGAAAGTTCCATCCTGCCGAGTCGCCGTTGAAGATCGCGCCCAGCACCGTCAGATTAACCCTTGTGACCGGCAAAGTCCTAGCCGGATGACACGTGTCGAGTGTTCGCATCAGCGCATCGCGCGAGACCTTCGCGAGAATGGAAGCGGCAGCGATGCTGGCGGATTTGGTGTCGCTCCTGATTATCGCCGCTGCGGGATCGCGATGTCTTTCAGGCGTTTCGCGTCGATCAGGAGATGTTGCGAAGTTACTCCCCCCAACAGCCCGCCGCATGGCAAGGATGGCCGCCCAGTAGATGTTGATGGTATCGATCTCCTCAACTTCGACAAACGCGACAGACCATGAAGCAGCCTTTTCCCTGATCTCGATCGCAGGAGCCTCACGCGAATTCGCATCCAGCTTTTTTCGAATCGTCGATACCGGTTATGCGCGTGCCGGGCTTCAAGATCACTGCGGCAGCCGAGACCGGCCCCGCGAGCGGGCTCATTCCGGCCTCAGCGACGCCCGCGACCGCATTATGCCCTGGTCCCACAGAAGCGTTTCATAGCGTAGCAGCTTGCGAGCCCCTGTCCTTCGGACCGGTTTTCAGAGCGCCGCTTTTCAATCATCGCCAAGATGGCGCGCGCTCCCGCGCGGCTGTCAGCGCGCAGGATTTCTTCGAGGCTCGCCTCAAGCGGCCTACCTCGATGAATAGCGCTGACGTAGTTCTTCGAGTGAATAGCGGGTCTCGGCAGCCTCGATGCGGGGCCTGGCGGAGGTGTCGCCAAGCTTTGTGGCGAATGTCTGAAATTCACTGTCAAGGAAATGGAACTAGTACCCGGAATCAGAGCTGAGTGATACGGCGGCCTTTGAAACGGCGTTGACGGACCTTTTTCTTGGTCCAGACGAAGGGCTCGGCTCTGTCGTTGTATGCGTTGA
>NZ_JASAUS010000125.1:0-22519 GCF_029953005.1 Bradyrhizobium sp. Mp27
GTCAACGCATACAACGACAGAGCCGAGCCCTTCGTCTGGACCAAGAAAAAGGTCCGTCAACGCCGTTTCAAAGGCCGCCGTATCACTCAGCTCTGATTCCGGGTACTAGCACAACGGAGCAGGCACTCGAGATCAAGTCCGATAGGAATGACCACGCGCCGCACTGATCGAACGTAGATACAACAACGCACCGAGCAGAATCCCGAACTTCTTACGGAAGTCGCCATTGCCTGACAGTGGCGTCAGACTGTCTGCCCACCAATTAGAAATGCTGGGTTGATAAGGGAGCACAAGATGCGTCTTGCAAGCAGCGCAATCGCCGGTCTCGAAATGAATGCGTTGGGCGCTGAAGGGAGCGGTTCGGATGGGTCCGCTCTCGATCATCAAATGCAGCCTGATAACGACAGCGCGTACACTAACGACGTCGGTGTTCCGTGGTGCCCAGCACAAAAGATCGAGGTGACGCGGTCCCGCGCTACAAGAAGACCAGGCTTGGTGGAACAGAAGAACGGCGCCGTGGTCCGGCGGCTCTCGCGACAGCAACAGACAGCGCATCGCCGGCTGATCCGCTGTCGTTTGCTCGATCGCTCGACACGACGGCCACGACTGCCGAAGTGCGAGTCACACATCGCCGACCGAAACGGCGATACAAGAAACGCATTCGCATGCCCTCGAAGCTCGATCCGTATCCAGCGACGATCGAGAACTGGTTTGCCGTCGAGCCGCAACTCACTGCGCTGACCATCGTGCGAAGGCTCGCCGCCATCGATCCTTCGATGACAAGTAGCATTCGACCGTTCAGCGCCTGCTTCGATCCTTCCGGCAGAAGGTGGTGGGGACAATCATCGCATCCATGTCAACGCAACCAATAGCCGCGCCGAGCATGCGGACCGGCCCCGTGGCAGGCGCTGCGTTTGGTGATCATTCCGCCCCGCCCACAGTCCCCCAGAGAGACGGCCACACCATTGTCGGTCCAGCGGCCAGTCTGCGGACCTTCATCCAGGGTGACATTCATGCGGCAATACGAGGAGTCAATATTCGGAGCCGAAACACACAAGCACAAGCATCTCTACGACGCGCGAGGCTCGACAACTAAAAGAGGAGCGTTGGGCTCCCGCTTCCGACTAAATGGGAGGCGGAAATCGCTTGGCACCCTCTTAGCTTGCGCCTGCCGCAGTACGCTTTGTTCCAGCCCGACGGGCTAGCGCCGATCGAGCCTCCGCACCACTTCGGCCGGATCGAAACCTAGGATTCGTCCCAGCTCGATCAGCTCAACCACATCGATCCGACGCTGGCCGGACTCTAAGTGGGTGACCCACGATTGATACACTCCGAGCTTCTCGGCGAGATCGACCTGGCGAAGCCCAGCGTCCTTCCTGAGCTCGACGAGAATGGCCGCGAGTTTCTTCTGAATCGGTGACGTGACCGTTTTTGGCATCCAGCCTCCCGGAGGGGGCTGGAGACATAAACCGACTTTACAGATACCTATAAAATCGGTATTTTCGACCCAATTAGCCAAGCATCGGGTGAATCATGCCGGGTCCAAGATTACAGCCTGAGGAAACTAGCAAAAATGGTGATCGGGTGCACACGGGGCGGAGTGCACAGTGAGGGTAGCTTACTCTTTGGATTGGCATCTCGGGGCTTTCCCAGAGCCTCCGGCTGCTGACTTTGACGTGTTGGTCTGCGCCGGCGACATCTGTGAGGTGGGCGAGCCTGAACGCGCGATCCAGAGCGTGGTCGAGTATGCCTGCGGCAAATCCGTTGTCGCTGTTGCGGGAAACCACGATCTTTACACGAGCAACCCGGAGGACAAGCGCACGAACAACGATTTCATCCGTCTGATGCGCGCGGAAGCGCGGCGGCAGGATGACGCCGCGGATGATGACATCGTACACGTGTTGACCGCCGACGAACCCGTCTGTTGGATCGGCAACGTACGGTTCGTCGGGCTCACGCTCTGGAGTGATCGGATGCTGATGCCTGCGGAAGTGTGGGCGGCGCACGCGCGCGCGATAGCTGGGCATTGGCGTAGCGGGCTGGAGGAGTATCGCAGGATCCGAACAGAGCGCGGCATTTGGACCCCGTACGACGCGGTCGCCGAACACGCGCGAGAGGGCGATCTTAATGGACGAGCTTGCCGGCCCGCACGATGGGCCGACTGTTGTGGTGACGCACCATCCGCCGATGCCGGAATTTGTCGATGCCTATCAAGGGATGATTGGCACGCGGTGGTGGGCGCCCGCGTTTTACGGATCAGATGTTTTGCGAGCGATGCCGGAGCAACTTCGTCCGGATCTCTGGATCTGCGGCCACGTGCACGTGCCGTGCGACATCCAGTGCGGACGCACACGCGTCGTAAGTAATCCAGTTCTCGGCGGTAAATTTAATCCATATGCTATAGTGGAGGTATGACATGGCGATGCATGGTGTCCCAGAGCCGCGTGATTGGCGCGCGAGACTCGTTTGGAAGCACCACAGGCTCTTTGATCCACCCGCGGGAGACCCGGAACTAGCGACGGGACTACCGGACTGCGGTTCAGGTTGGGAAAAGATCATCGATCGCACCTGCAGCGATCTCGGCGCACCATTTCTTTTCGGCTTCCACATCTCTGGGGAAATTAAAGTCACGCAAGTCTATCAGGAATTAGGGACCCTGCGATTCCGCTGGGAGGAGGTTCAAAACAAAGGCAGTCGCACTTGGAAGCCCCTTTGCTTTTCCAGCAAGGTAACAATTCGCAACATTCTCCAACGTGCATATGCCGCATCGGCCTGCATTTGCGAATTCTGCGGGGCCCCTGGTCGGCCCCACAGCAATGATAGCGCAGTCACAACCCTGTGCACCGAGCACGCTGACGGCCACCCTATGCTGATGCCAAGAGGGTTGGAAGATACGGACGTGCACATTGCAATAATAAACGGAATGATCCGAGTCTTGGAGTGCAAGCAGTACGATCATGGCGATGACTGCTTCACTGTACTTGCTGCAAGCGAATGCGGGCTCGACCAAATAGAAGGGCCCCTTTTCAGAGGGCAAAAGCAGGGGTAATTGACGTGCTGCGAGTCACTGTCGAAATCTGGCCCGGCGGAGAGCCGCGCCGCGCGCGGGTTCTTGCAACCGCGTTTATCGCAAATGTAAGCGATCTCGAGGACATCTCGAACTACACGATGCGGGTCTCCGAAGGCGTCAATCCCGTCGCCGGCACACCTGCGTGGAAAGCCGAAGGCGAGATGCGCGGTCACGACCGGCGTGCATCTGTGTGGAGTCTCGTCGCCAAGATCGCGGCTTGGGCGGCCGAGCAGCGGAAAGCCGTTATCCGACGAGGTACTCCGGAAGACTCTCTCGGCTACGATACGAGCGACCCGATGTCTTGTGCCAGAGCCATGGCAGAAGCCGCTCCATCCGCGAAGAACGAGGCGCATGTGGGCGCAGAATTCGCTGCCTTCGAGAAGCGTCTGATGAAGACGGTTCCGAAGGATGACGATAAAGCGACGGACAACAAGGCGCCGGGCGCGCCAGACGAGGGCAGGCAGGAGACATGACGACCGTCGAAATTTGGTCGAATGGCGATAGGACCTTTCACGAAGATGAATTGGCAGAACAAACTAGTGGACGCAAACCCGCGTCTCTTCGGTGCGCCTGCTTGGGCGTATCCCGAGTGTAACGACCGGTGGCGCAAACTTCTCAAACGCTGTTGCTCCCGGATCGAGAGTGCGCTGCAGCCGGATGAAACTTTGACGACCAAACAGATCAAAGAAAAATACGCAACCTTGCGATTCTATACGATGGCAAATTTTCGTAGGCGATCCGGCAGAAGATCGATAATGCGATACCTCTCGCGGGGCCCCGCAGCGCCGTCACCTGCGAAATTCGCGGGGCCGAGGGGCAGTCAGTGCGACGACCACCCGACCGACAACACCGGCGGACCCGGGAGACATAGCAAATGTTTACCCTGCTCACCAGTCGGAATGACAGAAACGACACCTTCGGTAGCGGGTGTTCTGCCGCTCGAAAAACGGCATCGTTTGCGAATTGCCATTCCGCCGCACACGTCGTGCAAAAAGGGATGCAGTGTTCCGGCACGAACACTTATCTCCCGACCGCCCAACAAATGGCGGCCGCAATAGGGGGGACAGGCCGACATGAGATCGGCCCTATAATTTCTCGGTCGGCGAGAAGCCAACGCCTGGAGGTGGCCGAGCGGTCTCGCGAAGCTCGGACGATCGATCGCGCATCCGGCGCATGATCTCGTCAACCTCCTCCAGCTCTTGCAGCTGCCGGTTGGCGTAGGCCTGCAGGTAGCGAGCAGTTTTCGCCAACTGCGGCGGATCGGATGCGATCTTCCAGGAATCGCCGTCCGGCAGACTTTCCAGATCGTCGACTGCTTCGGACGGTGAACCGGCGGTCTGCCTCGCATCCGAGCCAGCAGCCACAGCGCGACCGTCATTGCCGGACGTAGTAACCGTGGGTGCGAACGCAGAAGCCGGCCCGGCGGCCTTGACTGGCTGGGCCGGAACAGTGTTCGGGGGCACCCGGTCTGCCACCGATTGAAGATCGACTTGGCTGGCTGCTTGCACGAACGCCTCATCGACGGGCTCGTCCACGTGCGTGCAAGCCATGTTCTCCTCAAAGTCCGCAAGGAGTTTTGCCGCGAGCCCGAGCGGATCATGGTGCGCAATCGCGGCCTTCAGCTCGTCAAAAAAAGCGCGCGAAATGAGATTCCGGGCGGCGGCAGAGGGTGCTCGATTGACCATGAACACACCTTCGTTGGCGGCCGCGATCGCCATCAGGTCGGCAAGGCGCGGACCTCCCTCGACCACCAGAGCCGGCCAGTCAAGCTGGCGCACGAAGCGCGCGACGATCGCAGCATCTTCTGAGCCGCCCGTTCGCGCGATCAGGAACGCGCGACCGTCGAAGGCAACAGACGTCCCGCTCAACGAGAGCGTCGGCAAGCCTGATGCTGCGTCCAGGTTGCTTTTCAGCTCATAGCCCGCCTCCTCCGCCGCATCCGTGAATCGCTTCTTGAGTCCGGCGGCCTCATCATCATTGACACGATCCACGGCCGCGTTCGTCACGGTCGTGCTCGCGACCTCGGGCTGCGGAGCATGCTTGGGTGCCTTGCGATCACGCTTCAGCTGGCGGCTTGCCTTCAGCTGTTCGACCTCCTCGACATGCCCCCCCGCGTTGTGGATGTTAAACGCCTTCCGCGGCAGGCGCTGCTCCGGCGTGAAGGCTCCCCTTGCATCATTACGGCGCGGGTCCACGAAAGCGTCAACGTCGAGGATCGCGCAACCAAGCGTGATCTGCGCCGCGACAAGGCCGCGCACGTACCTCCCGCCATCCCGCCGGAACAGCGTGTTCCAGCTGCGCTCCTTGAGACCGAAGCCGTCCTGCTCCAATTTGCGTTGCGCGAGCCAGGCGTGAGCGTGCGGGTTCGGTTCACCGTCGCTCGCGGGCACGCACTCGACGTCGAGCCGCACCGCCATCCCGAGCCCGACAAAGGGCATGAGCGCAAAGGCCGCCAAGGGCAGCAGCAGATCGCGGGGGACCGCGCGCGGCAAGGCGAAATCGAGAATTCTCCCGTCCTGCGCGTTCCGGCTCGTTTCTCTGAATGCCGCCATCGCGTAAAAATTATCCCACTGTGCAAATTGCGCGGGCGCCCCTGCGGGCAGCAGCACGCCCCCTCCGACGTGAAAACCCGCATAGCAGCGATAGTCGACGCGCTGGAAGCGATCGGTGGCAAGCGCGCTTGTCTGGTAGGCTAAACGCGCGATAGCGGTGTAACGCTTGGTGTGCTGAACAACGCCGAAGTGGATAGAGCAGAACGACACGATGATCTCTAACGTATAAAGGACATGTCACGATTGCTAGCATCCCTTTCTGCAAGGACCGAGGCCCAACGTCTTCAGAGAAGCGAGGATCTCCGCGGCGGCCTTGGAAACCCCGGGGGCAGGCGCGCCGAAAAGCGCACACACAAAATCGCGCGGCCGAAGACGTCCGGCCGAGCCGACATGTCTTCAGCCGGCGCTTATCGGGCGAGAAAATACGAGCCTCAAGCAGCCGGCAGCCCGCGCGGCAGCAGCGGCGGCAGGCGCATACGAGCATTGCTCTGACGCAGGTCTTCGGCGAGGCGCTCGCGAAGATATTTCATGAAGTGTCGATCGTGTGGCCCGGGCTTGCCCCCGAGAAACTTCCGCAGTTCCGTCTTCCTGGAGATGTCGAGCATGGCCACGACCAAAGCGGACATCTCTGCAGCGCCAACGGGCGCCGGCTCGCCCGCCTTGGCCTTAGCGCGGCGGATGCATTCCTTGACGAGTTCGACCGTCAGCCGTTCGCCGCCTCGTGCCCGCGCCAGGATTTCGACAACGGCCGCCTCATCAACCGACGGAGCAGCAAGATTCAGCGCAGCGCTGAGCGGCACGAGATACACATCCTCTCCGTAGTGCTCGAACAGAGCTGCGAGATTCATGTAGAGCTGAGCCGTGCGCGGCTCGAAGCCCACTTCCAGACTGCACCAATCCAAAAACAACCCACGACTGAGGCCAACCTTCGCCAGGATCAGGGACATGCCTATCTCCACGGCCGTCTTCGTGAGCACTTTCACACCTGAGCGTATCACGTCAGCAAGCTGGCGCAGCTCCTCCGCCTTCGCCGTCTCAATCTGATCGTAGTTGAACTGCTCCGCGTCCGTCACGATGAGTACTCCCAACCATCTCTCTCGCAGACCGTGCATCAATAAACGGGGCAGTTTCAAAATTTGTCAATGATATCAATCTAATGATGGCATCTTGCACCAGCCTTGCTGGACCGACAGCGCCGAATGCGAAAAATTTTCGCATTCGGCAGTGATGGTGACGTCCAGTACGAACGGCTGCGATATGTCATGACCATCGCTACCTCCAAGTTAAACGAGCAAATTATCAGCAATACCGCTCTTATATGCAGAACACCAAGGCGCGCGCCTGGCCATCTGCAACTCGCCCAAACCGTGCCCACCGGCGGCTCCGTAGCGCATGCTCGCACGAGCAAATGCCCCTTCCGAAACATGCATCGCTCGCATGGAGTCCAGATTGGATGTCGTCACCAGCGCAATGATCAAGGCTACGCGGACGGAAGCTGAAGCGTAGGCATTTACTTCCCCGTCCAGACCGGCTTCCGCTTCTCGCTGAACGCCTTCAGGCCCTCCTTGGCGTCCTCGGTCATGGCGAGTAACGCGATCTGGCTTTCGGTGTAGGCGATGCTCTCGTCGAACGACATCGAGGCGATGGCGCGCATGGCATATTTGCCGCGGCGGATCGCGGTCGGGGACTTGTCGACGATGCGGCCGATCAGCCAGTCGACCTTGGCATCGAGCTCGGCCGTGGGCACCACATAGTTGAGCAGGCCCGCAGCTTGCGCCGCTTTCGCGTCGAACGGCTCGCCGGTGAGCGCCCATTCGTTGACGAGGCGCGGCGGCGCGATGCTCTGCAACAGGCTAAGCACTTGCATCGGGAATACGCCGACCTTCACCTCCGGCAGGCCGAAGATGACGTGATCGGCCGCAATCGCCATGTCGGTCATGGACAAAAGCCCCATGCCGCCGGCCATGCAGACGCCGCCGACCCGCGCAATCGCCGGCTTCGTCGCGTTCTGCGACAGCCGCAGCAGATCGGCATAGTCGACATTCGGCTTGGAATGATCCATCGCGAACGCCGCGCCGGAATTCTGCAAGTCGGCGCCGGCGCAGAACGCCTTGTTGCCTGCCCCCGTCAGCACGATGACGCGGACGTCCTTGTCGTCATGCGCGTCGCGATAGCCTTTGGCGATGCCGGCGATGACCTCGCCGTTCAGCGCGTTGCGCTTCTCCGGCCGGTTGATGGTGATCCAGAACGCCTGCCCACGCTTTTCGGTGATGATTGCTGTGGTGTCGGTCATGGTACGCTCGCTTCCTTGCTCCCGTTTGCAGCCATTTGCGGCAGCTCGGGCGGCAGGCGCAAGGGCAATCTGTAGCGAGGCATTGCTTTAGCGCCTCGACACAAATTGGCGGGCGGGCGAAGCGTGCGCTCAGGCCGAGACCGTTTTCCTGATCCAGACCTTGTTGTCGTGAAATGCAGCTCCCCCGATCGGCGCGATCGTATCGGCTCCAGTCAGCACGTTGATGCCGCGGCCGCCGATATGATTCTTGTTCGGGTGAACGGATTCGGCGATCAGCACGCCGCGCCGCACGCCGTCGAACAGCGTTGCGAACAGCGTGGTCTCGCCGCGGGTGTTGCCGAGCGTCACGGCGTCGCCGTCGGCGATGTCGAGCGCGGCCGCATCCAGCGGATGGATCATCACGCTCGCTCTGCCTTCGCGCGCCTGCGAGGACGGCGTCTCGTTGAAGGTGGTGTTGAGGAAGCTGCGCGAGGGACTGGTCGCGAGCCGGAACGGATGGGCTTGATCGGTATGCTCGATCACCGCCCAATGGTCCGGCAGCGACGGCATCTTGTCGAAATCGCCCATCGTCTGGCCGAACGGCGGATGCGCCCAATCGGCCTTAAAATGGAATTTCTTGTCGGCATGGGCAAAGCCGTCGAGATAATGCGAGGTCCGGAAGTCCGGTTGCAAATCGCGCCAGATGTCGGCTTCGAGACCAGCGATGTCGCCGTGGTCGCTGAGCTTCAGCGTCGCGTCGATCAATTCGCGCGGCGTCATCTCGAAGCCCGGATGCTTCGCGCCAAGCCGCGGAGCCAGCGCCTGCATGACCTGATGGTTGGAGCGGCATTCGCCGGGCGGGTCGATCAGCTTCGGCCCGACCGAGATGTGCTGGTGGCCGCCGCCGTAATAGAGATCGTCATGCTCCATGAACATGGTCGCCGGCAGCACGATGTCGGCCATCTCGGCCGTCTCGGTCATGAACTGCTCGTGCACCGCCACGAACAGATCCTCGCGCGCAAACCCCTGACGCACCAGCGCCTGCTCCGGTGCCACCGTCATCGGATTGGTGTTCTGGATCAGCATCGCCTTGATCGGCCCCTTGCCGAGCAAGGCTTCGGCGTCGCCGGTGAGGATGCGGCCGACCTGCGACTGGTCGAGCGCCCGCGTGGTCTTATCGATCGCGTCGTGGCCCTCGATGAGGGATTCATTGAAGTGCCACAGCGCGTAATTGTTGAAGAAGGCGCCGCCGCCTTCATATTGCCAGGCGCCGGTCACCGCGGGAACGCAGAGCGCCGCATGCATTTGCGTGGCGCCGTTGCGCGAGCGGGTGAAACCGTAGCCGAGCCGAAAGAAGGTCCGCTTGGTCTCGCCGACCAGTTTCGCAAAGGCCTCGATCTCGGACACCGACACGCCGCAGATCGCGGACGCCCACTCCGGCGTGCGCGTCTTCAGATGCGCCTCGAGCTCATCGGGGCAGTCCGTGTACTTGTCCATATAGGCGCGGTCGGCGTAGCCATCGCGGAACAGGACATGCATCACGCCGCACGCGAAGGCGCCATCGGTGCCGGGCCGCAGGATGATCTTGATGTCAGCCTGCTTCATGGTCTCGTTGTCGTAGATGTCGACCGCTGCGATCTTCGCGCCGCGCTCCTTGCGAGCGCGGGCAGCATGCGTCATCACGTTGACCTGCGTGTTGACCGGGTTGGTGCCCCAGATCACGACGAGGTCGGAGAGCGCCATCTCGCGCGGATCGACGCCGGCAATCTTGCCGGTGCCGATCGCGAACCCGATGCGCCCGACATTGGCGCAGATGGTCTGATAGAAGCGCGAATATTTCTTCACATGCGTGAGGCGATTGAGGCCGTCGCGCATCACCAGCCCCATCGTGCCGGCGTAGTAATAAGGCCAGATCGATTCCGCGCCGTACTCGCGCTCGGCCTGGTTGAAGCGATCCGCGATCTCGTCCAGCGCCTCGTCCCAGGAGATCCGCGCGAACTGCCCGGAGCCCTTCGGCCCGGTACGACGCATCGGATACATCAGCCGCTCGGGGTGATGGATGCGCTCGGCGTAGCGGGCGACCTTGGCGCAGACGACGCCAGCCGTGTAGGTCTGCTTTTTCGAACCACGGACGCGGCCAATGCTGCGGCCTTCGACCACCTCGATATCGAGCGCGCAGGCCGAGGGGCAGTCGTGCGGACAGGTCGAATGGCGGATTTCGATCTTGGCGTGCTGGTTCATGTCCAAATTCGTAACACCAAAATACCGGGCAGCCGAGGGCATTTATCCGGCAATGCCCATGCGATTTGCTCAGATCGCGCGCGCCCGCGGTTCCTGCCGCGCCTGCGAAATGCTGCGGGATCACACCGAAAACCGCCCGATATTCCCTGTTCGACCAGCTTTGTGAGGCGTCGACAGTCCACGTTCCGTGCCGCTACAGTGCCGGCCAACAAGAACGACATCAGGGAGGTGGGCATAATGGCCCGACGTTTTATACTGGCGCTGGCCGTAAGCCTGTTCGCCGCACTCTCGGCATCCCCCTCATGGACACAGGATTATCCCAACCACGCGGTCCGGATCGTGGTGCCCTTTGGCGCCGGCGGGCCGGCGGACGTCGCGGCCCGGCTGATCGGCAACGTGCTCCAGGAGAGCTTTGGCCAGCCCTTCGTGGTCGAGAACCGCACCGGCGCGGGCGGCGTCATCGGCACGGTCGAAGCGGCGAAGTCGCCGGCCGACGGCTACACGCTGCTGATGATGTCCAACACCCAGACCGCGAATGAATCGCTATTGACGCCGGACAAGCGCAAATACGAGCTGATGCGCGACCTCGCGCCGATCGCGCCGGTGAACTACTCCGACCTCGTCATCGTGGTGAACCCGCAGGTTCCGGCGAAGACTCTGCAGGAGTTCATCGCGCTCGCCAAATCGCAGCCGGGCAAGCTGAACTACGCCTCATCCGGCCAGGGCACGCCCTATCACATGGCCGGCGAGCTGTTCAAAGCCATGGCCGGCATCGATGTGGTCCACGTGCCCTACCGCAACAGCGGCGAGGCGCGCAGCGGCGTGATCGGTGGACAGGTGCAGATGATGATCGACGCCGTGCCGGCGATGGCGCCGAATATCGGCGAGAACCAGGTCCGCGCGCTCGCGACCACCGGCAAGGAGCGCTCGGCCGTGCTGCCGAACGTGCCGACCGCGGGCGAAGCCCGCGTCGCAGGCTATGAAGCGACGATCTGGCTTGGCCTGATGGCCCCGGCCGGCACGCCGAAGCCTGTCATCGACAAGCTCAATGCCGCCGTAAACGCAATGGTGAAGCGACCGGACATCGTAAAACTCTGGACCGAGCAGGGTGCCGTACCCATGTCCATGACGCCGGAGGAATTCGAAAAATTCCTTCGCGGCGATATCGAGAAATGGGCCGATGTCGTCAAGAAGTTCGACAAGTCCTGAGGTCGCGGAGCGATCATGCCGACCATTCAATTTCAGCTCAACGGCGCGGCGATGGCCGTGGAGGCCGATCCCGACCAGACGCTGCTCGATGTGCTGCGCGGCCGGCTCGGCGTCACCGGTCCGCATTTCGGCTGCGGAGCCGGTGAGTGCGGGGCCTGTCACGTCATGGTCGATGGCCGCGCGATGGCCTCCTGCGACATGCCGATGTGGTCGGTGGCGGACAAGGACGTCGTCACGGTGGAAGGCCTCGGCACGGCCGAGCAGCCGCATCCGCTGCAACGCGCCTTCGTCTCCGAGCAGGCGATGCAATGCGGCTACTGCGTCTCGGGAATCCTGATCAGCGCGGCGGCACTGCTGAAGCGCAATCCCACGCCGACAGAGACCGAGGTCAGAGCCGCGCTCGATCGCAATCTGTGCCGCTGCGGATCGCATAATCGCATGGTCCGCGCCGTGCTGCGCGCGGCAGCGGAGACGGCGACGTCATGAGTGTGCCATCCCCCGTCCCGAAACTGCCGGTTAGCCTCGCGGCCAATCCAAAGCTGTCGTCCTGGGTGCGATTCAGCGGCGAAGGCGGTGTCGCAATCTCGCCCGGCAAGGTCGAGATCGGCCAGGGCATCGTCACGGCGCTGGCGCAGATCGCCGCGGACGAACTCGACGTCGATATCGGCAGGATCGAGCTGATCCGCGCCTCGACGGCGGCCAGCCCGAACGAGGGCGTCACCTCGGGCAGCCTTTCGGTCCAGCAGTCCGGCCGCGCGCTGCGACACGTCTGCGCCGAGGTGCGCCAGCGCTTCCTCGCAGCCGCATCGGAGCGTCTCGGCGTCGATGCGGCGCTGCTCGATGTCGATGACGGCACGATCTCGGGTCCCGGCAACGTCAGGACCAGCTATTGGGAGCTGGCTGGCGACGTCTCGCTCGACCGCGACGCCACCGCGGGCGCCGCCGCGAAGCCCGCTGCCACACGTGGTGTCGCCGGACATTCGATCCAGCGGGTCGACATTCCCGACAAGGTGTTCGCGCGACCGCGCTTCATTCACGATTGCGCACTGCCGGACCTGGTACACGGCCGCGTGCTGCGGCCTCACATCGCGGGTGCCAGACTGATCGCGCTCGACGAGACGGCGGCGCGCGCCGTTCCCGGCCTCGTCGCAATCGTCCGCGACGGCGGCTTTGCCGGCGTGCTTGCCGATAGCGAGGCTGCGGCGGAAGCCGTACTGAAAACCTTGCGCAAGGGCGCAACCTGGTCGGCCGGCGAGCCGTTGCCCGACGAAGACGATCTCGCAGGCTTTCTGAAGAGCCAGCCGGTCGAAACCACCGCCATCGATACCAGAGCAGCGGCAACGACGAAGAAAGCTGCGCGCACCCTTCGCCGGCAATACACCCGTCCCTACATCGCCCATGCCTCGATCGCGCCGTCCTGCGCCATGGCGCGATGGGACGGCGATCGTCTCCATGTCTGGACACACAGCCAGGGCGTCTATCTGCTGCGCGCCGATCTTGCGATCGTGCTCGAGCTGCCGGCCGAGAACATCGTCGTCGAGCATATGGAGGGGGCCGGCTGCTACGGGCACAATGCGGCCGACGACGTCGCGCTCGATGCCGTGTTGCTGGCGAAAGCCGCCGCCGGCCGCCCGGTGCGGGTGCAGTGGTCGCGCCATGACGAGATGTCTCATGCGCCGTTCGGCGCAGCGATGGCCATCGAGATCGAGGCCGACCTCGATGCGAACAGCGAGATCGTCGGCTGGCGCCATGCGATCTGGAGCAACGGCCACGCCGCGCGGCCGGGACGCGCGACACAGCCGGCGCTGCTTGGGGCGACCGAGATCGCGAACCCCTACCCGCGCATGATCTCGACGAATCCACCGGCCGCCAATGGCGGGGGCGGCGACCGCAACTCCGTTCCACTCTACGACCTCCCGGCCTGGACCATCACGAGCCACCGGCTGCTGACGATGCCCGTGCGCACGTCGGCGCTGCGGACCCTGGGCGGGCAAGGCAATGTGTTCGCGATCGAATCCATACTCGACGAGATCGCGGTCCTGCGCGGCGAGGACCCGATCGCGTTCCGCCTGCGTCATCTCCGCGACGAGCGCGCCTGCGACGTCATTCGCGCCGCGGCACGCCGCGCGCAGTGGAAACCACAAAAACAGTCTGGCATCGGCCACGGCGTTGGCTTCGCTCGCTACAAGAACACGGGCGCTTATTGCGCCGCGATCGCTGAGATCGAAGGCACCGACGACATCCGCGTCAAGCGGTTGACGCTTGCGGTCGACGTCGGCGAGGCCATCAATCCGGACGGCGTCATCAACCAGATTGAGGGCGGTGCGATCCAGGCCACGAGCTGGGTGCTGAAGGAACGCGTCCGCTTCGACCGGACGCACATTACATCAACGTCCTGGACGGACTATCCGATCCTGACCTTCAGCGAGGTGCCGGCGGTGGATGTCGAGATCATCCAGCGGCCGGAGATCGAGCCGGTCGGCGCCGGCGAGGCCGCGCACGGTCCCGTGACGGCGGCGATCGCCAATGCGGTCTTCGACTGCCTCGGGGTGCGCGTGCGCGACCTGCCGATCACGCGCGACAAGATCATTGCAGCCATGGAGCTTGTATCGTGACGACAGTGAACATTTTGAGCGGCGGCGCAGCGCAAGGCCTGGTGCGCGGCCTCAGCGAGCCCTTCAAGACGCAGACCGGATTCAGCATCGACGGCGAGTTCGGTGCGGTCGGTCTCATGGCCGACAAGCTGCGCACCAGCACGCCGGCCGATCTCGTGATCCTGACGCAGGCGCTCCTTACGAAGCTTGCGGACGAGAAGCTCATCATCCCCTCCTCGATCGCAGATATCGGCCGGGTCGAGACCGCGCTGGCGGTCCGTAACCGCGATCCGAAAGTCACGGTGAAGACTGAGGCCGATCTCGGCGAGGTGCTGCGATCCGCGGATGCCATCTACGTTCCGGACACCAAAGCCTCGACCGCAGGACAGCATGTCGCAAAAGTGCTGGATCAGCTTGGCATCGCCTATGAGGTCGCATCGCGTCTCAAGATCTTTCCGAACGGCGCGACTGCGATGCGCGAGCTTGCTGAGTCCACCGCAACCCGGCCGATCGGATGTACCCAGGCGACCGAGATCATCGCGACCGACGGCATCGCGCTATCGGGGTCGCTGCCGCCGGGCTGCGAGCTCGTGACGATGTACACGGCCGGCGTGACCGCGCGGGCCGCACATCCGACAGAAGCCGCCGCCCTGATTGCTCTGCTGACCGGCGCAGACCGGAGGGAGCTGCGCCGGAGCATGGGCTTTACCGGCTAGGTGCCGACGGCCGCCCTATTTGTGCAACTGGGTGAGACCGGTCGGCGGCCCATCGACCGCGGTCCAGCCGCCGTCGACGAACAGCGTGCTGCCGCTGACATAGCTCGCGGCATCCGAAGCGAGGTAGGCCACGGCGGTCGCGACCTCGTCGGCACTGCTCCAGCGGTTGAACACGGTGTGGCCGGCGTAGAGATTGTAGATGTCGGGCCGCTGCTTGAACGGGCCTGTCAGCGCGGTCTCGGCAATGCTCGGGGCGATCGCGTTGACGCGGACGCCCGCGTGGCCGACCTCTGAAGCAAAACCCTTCACCAGGAGGCCGATCGCCGCCTTGGTCGAGCCGTAGACGCCAAGGCCCGGCTCGATGGTCACCGCGCGCACCGAGGAGCAGGCGATGATGCTGCCGCCCTTCTGCTCGACCATGATGCGGCCGAAGGCCTGGAAGAACCAGACGGTGCCCTTGACGTTGAGGTTGAGGACGCGGTCGAGATCCTCCTCGGTGTAGTCGAGGATGGTCTTGCGGATGTTGAGCCCGGGCGTCGTCACGGCGATGTCGAGCCGCGAGAATTTCTGCATCACGATCTTGGCGAGCGCATTGACGTCCGTAGCGCTCGCGGCGTCGCAGCTGGCTGCTTCCGCCCAGCCGCCCTTGTCGCGAATTCCGGCTGCCGTCGCCTCGGCGGCGTCAAGCGCGCGATCTGCGCAAACGACGCGGGCGCCGAGCCCGGCCAGCGCCTCGGCCGACGATTTGCCGATGCCCGAGGCGGCGCCGAGCACCACGGCGGTCTTGCCGGTGAGATCGAAGAGCTTGCGATAGTCAGTCACGAACGGTTTCTCCCTGTTGCTGCTATCCCTTGTAGCCCATCAGCAGGCGGGGCAGCCACAGCGAGAACGCGGGGACGTAGGTCACGAACATCAGAGCTGCGATCAGGGCGGCATAGAACGGCAGGATGGTGCGCATCACCGCCCCCACCGAGATGCCGCCGATGGCGCAGCCGACGAACTGCGTCGTTCCGACCGGCGGGGTGTTCAGCCCCAGCGCGCAGTTGATCAGCATCAGCATGCCGAATTGCACCGGATCCATGCCCGCCTTCATCGCGATCGGCAGGAAGATCGGGGTGCAGATCAGGATAGTCGCCGCCATGTCCATGAACGTGCCGAGCACGAACAGGATGACGTTGATGAGCAGGAAGATGACCCAGGGTTGCGAGGACACCTTGCTCATCAAGTCGCCGGCGAAGTCGGCCACCTCGTAAAGTCCCATCAGATACTGGAACATGGTGGAGACACCGATCAGCAGCAGCACCACACCCGTCGTCTTCACGGCCTTGGCGGCAGCCCGCAGGAAGTTCGGCAAGGTCATGGTGCGGTAGATGAAGAACGTCAGCAGGATCGTGTAGGTGACCGCGACGGCTGCGGATTCAGTTGCCGTGAAGACGCCGGACAGGATGCCCGCCAGGATGATGCCGACGATCAGCAGGCCGGGCAGCGCGGCCGCGAACGAGCGGAAAACCTCGGCCCAGCCCGGGAACTTGCCGGCCGGATAGCCGCGCTTCACCGCGACCGCGTAGGCGGCGACCAGCATGCACACCATCAGCACGATCGCCGGCAGAAGTCCGGCGGCGATCAGCGCGCCGATCGAGACCTTGCCGCCGGCAGCGAGCGCATAGATGATCATGTTGTGGCTGGTCGGCATGAGCGCGCCCACCAGAGAGGCATGGGTGGTGACGTTGACGGCGTAGTCGGTGTCGAACCCTTCCTTTTTCATCATCGGGATCATCACCGCGCCCATAGCCGACACGTCGGCCACGGGCGAGCCGGAGACGCCGCCGAACAGCGTGCAGGCGACCACGTTCGACATGCCGAGCCCGCCGCGGATGTGTCCGACGAGGTTCTTGGCAAGCTGCACGATCTTGTCGGCGACGCCGCCATGCAGCATCAGCTCACCGCTGAAGACGAAGAACGGAATGGCGAGGAAGGAGAAGATGTTCATCCCCGACATCATCTGCTGAAAGATGACGGCGACCGGCAGGCCTTCGTAGAGGATGGTGCAGATCGCCGAGAGGCCGATCGCGAAGGCGACGGGTACGCCGAGGATCAGGAAGCCGAAGAAGGTCGCGCCGAGAATGATCAGTTCCATGAGGGGACGACCTCTTCGCCGCGCAGGAGCGCAATGATGTGCTCGATTGAAAAGGAGACGATCAGGACGCCGGAGGCGATCAGCGGGACGTAGCGGATGACCTCGGGGAGCCCGAGATTGGGGATCTTCACGGTTCCGACCGACGCTCCGAGGATCCAGCCGTTGTAGGCCATCGCAATGCCGAACACGGCCACCAGAACGTGGATCACGAGCTCGATCTTCTCTCGCAGATGATCCGGAAGCATCACCAGCAAACTGTCCATGCCGATGTGTCCGGCGTCGCGAACGCCGACGGCGGCGCCGATCAGCGTGACATACAGGATCAGGACCAGCGCAAGGTTCTCCGTCCAGGTCGGGCTCGAATTAAGCACGTAACGTCCGAACACCTGGTAGAACACGATGGTGACGATGACGAGCAGGCCGGTCACGGACAGATACATGCCGAGGCGAGCAACGACGGCATTGATCCGCGACAGCAAGCCGGTCGACGGTCGGCCGGTTACCTCCTGCTCGTGGCTTGCGACATGTGGGTCTGTCATCGGCGTCTCCTTGCGGGGGTCCGGCGCCGCCTCGCGGCGACGCCGGACCCGACGCTGTGGCCCTACTTCGTGTCCTGGATCCGCTTGACCAGGCCCTTCAGCTTCTCGTCGCCGGCGAACTTGTCGTACACCGGCTTCATCGCATCGACGAATTCCGCCTTGTTGGCGATCGTGACGACCTGCACGCCGGCCGCCTCGACGGTCTTGCGGGAGGCCTGCTCACGCTCGTCCCAGAGCTTGCGCATGACGGGCACCGATTCCTTGGCCGCCTTGCGGACCATCGCCTGATCCTCCTTGCTCAACGTGTCCCAGACCGTCTTGGACATCACGAGAACTTCCGGCGCGAGCGAGTGCTCGGTGACGTTGTAGAACTTGGCGGCCTCGAAGTGACGCGAGGATTCGTAGGACGGCCAGTTGTTCTCGGCGGCGTCCACGAGGCCGGTCTTGAGCGCGGTATAGACCTCGCCATACGGCATCGGTGTCGGGTTGGCGCCGAGGCTCTGGATCATGCCGACCCAGAGGTCGGACTGCTGGACGCGGATCTTCAGGCCCTTGAGGTCGGCGAGCGATTTGACCGGCGCCTTGACGGTGTAAATGGACCGGGCGCCGCTGTCGTAATAGGCAAGGCCGATCAGGCCCGCGGGCGCCATGGACGCCAGGATTTCGTCGCCGATCGGACCATCGAGAACCGTGCGCATGTGCTGCGTGTCCCGGAACACGAAGGGCAGGCACAACGCGATGGTTTCAGGCACGAAGTTGTTCAATGGCGATGCGTTGATCCGCATCATGTCGAGGGCGCCGATCTTCAGCTGCTCGATGGTGTCCTTCTCGGAGCCCAGGGCTCCGTTGGGAAACACCTTAACGCCGAGCTTGCCGCCGCTCGCCGTCGCGAGCTGCTTGCCCATGAACTTGACGGCTTCGACGGTCGGATAATCGGCGGGGTGGATGTCGGCCGAACGGAAATCGCGTGCGGTCGCCAGCGGCGCTGAGACCGCCAGTACGGCGGCTGCGATGATACCGGTAAGTGTCTTCATCTGGGCTTCCTCCTGAGTTGATTATGTCGTTGTTGGGCCGATGCTGCAGGCCGCCTTGGGTCGCTCCACTTCAGGTGTAAAGTCAAGCGTTACAAACGCACCACCTTGGTAGGATTGCGCGGCGGAGTCGAGCGGATTTGACTGGTGGATGATCACGGCGAGGAAAGGTCCGAGCTTCATCGGGCCCTCTCCGGCGGGGACCTGCGCGGCAGATGCCGGCTTCCCTTTAATCCCGCCTCGCCGTCGGCCAATACCGGGCGCGAGGTGACGATGCTCGTCATATCCATGGACGTTCCTCTGGTTTTAGAATCGACCGCTATTGGTTGCGGCTTGGAGGTGCAGACGTGACGGTCGCCCCATCCTTGTGCGATGCGCGCTGATCAGCGCGATGTCGCCAACGTCGTCCCTAGGGCGGGCGGCATTCTGAGTCCAAGCCAAATCCGGCATCGATCAATGCTGGAGTTGCATCGATCGATCATGCATCACTTCGACGGCGCGATCGGCGAATGCCCCCGTTTTTCCGAAATCGCCTGCACCGGGGCGTTACTTGACGCCACAGGTAGAGCCCGCCCAAGATGCGCCGAAACGGAACATCGCGAGGAAATGCCCATGCCGCGGAAGCTGATCGATATTTCCGTGCCACTCAGAAACGACGTGACGGCCGATCCGCCGGGCAATCACCCGACGATCCAGTATATCGATCACCAGCAGGGCCTGCCCCGCATGCTGCAGTTCTTCGACGGCCTCAAGGCGGAGGATTTGCCGGATGGCCAGGGTTGGGCGGTCGAGCAGGTCTCGCTGTCCACCCACAACGGCACGCATCTCGACGCGCCCTGGCACTTCCACCCGACCATGAATCGCGGCGAGCGGTCATGGACGATCGACGAGGTGCCGCTCGAATGGTGCCTGCAGCCCGGCGTGAAGCTCGACTTCCGCCACCTGCCCGATGGGTACGTGGTGACTGCCGACGATGTCGAGAAGGAGCTGAAACGGATCGGGCACACGCTTTCGCCGCTGGAGATCGTGGTCGTCAACACCAGCGCCGGCGCCAAATTCGGCCAGGCCGATTACGTCAACTCCGGCTGCGGCATGGGCTATGAGGCCACCATGTACCTGCTCGAACGCGGCGTGCGGCTGACCGGCACCGACGGCTGGAGCTGGGACGCGCCGTTCGTCTACACCGCGAAGAAATATGCCGAAACGAAAGATGCCGGCCTGATCTGGGAAGGTCACAAGGCGGGACGGCACATCGGCTATTGCCATCTCGAGAAGCTGCACAATCTCGACAAGCTGCCGTCGACCGGATTCACGGTCTCATGCTTCCCGGTTAAGATCGAGCGAGCGTCCGCAGGGTGGACCCGAGCGGTCGCCATCGTCGACAATCAGGTCTGAGGCCTCACTCGCCGTCCAGGCCGCTCGCGGCGAGGTCGCGCAACGCATCGGTATCCAGCACGACGATGGCGCCGTGCTCGAGACGGACCCAGTTGCGGCCGGCCCAGGCGCGCAATTGCTTGTTGATGCTCTCGCGCGTCATCCCCACCATCTCGCTGATCTCCTGCTGCGTGATGGCGAGCGTGCCGCTGCCGGAGTCGAACTTGCGCTCTTCGGTGAGACCGAGCAGCGCGCTCGCAAGCCGGCCCGGCAGATTTTGCAGGATCACCTGCTCGACCTGCTGGCTGGTCCAGCGCAGGCGCGCGCAAAGCAGCTCGATGAATTTCATCGCCAGCGCCGGCTGGCTCTTCACGAATGGCAGGAAGTCCCGGCGGTCGATGATGTAGAGTTCGCAATTGGTGTTGGCAGTCGCGTCGGCCGAGCGCGGCGCGCCATCGAGAACCGCGATCTCGCCAAAGATTTCTCCAGGACCGATCAGATTGAGAATAGCGTTCCTTCCATCCGGCGATGAAGAGGAAATCTTCACTGTTCCCGTGATCACCGCGAACAGGTTGTTGCCGGGATCGCCCTTGGCGGCGATCGTCGCACCGCGCTTCACCGTGGTGTGCTTGGCGTAGCGGCAGAGCTGATCGAGCGCATCCGGCTCCAGATCCGCGAAGATCGGGTGCTTGCGCAGGACCGATAATTTGTTGCCCGCAGCTTGTCGGGGGTCGCCGGTCTTGTCCTGAGGCACGCCGCTGGGCTCCTAAGACTGCGAGGCACTGGAGTTCCTGCGTAGTCAACGTTAGCAGGCTTTTCAACCGGAAAGCATGTGCACGGTTTGAGCCAAATACGGCGAAAATGCCACGGTCGGGCGCCAAGGCGGCATCCGGGGGATGAGCCAATGTGTCCCGGTCGATGCAGAGTTGCAGCTATCGCGCGCACCATTGCGTTGAGGCGCTGCCGAACGGCCACGAGCTGGCCGTGGAAGCCTCCGCGGCAAGCGCGGTAAAACGCGATTGTGATCTCAGGACCGTCAGTGCTTGGCGTCCGAATCGGGCCGACCTGCGCTGGTTTGCCGGTCTGCCCATGCCAAAGCCCCGGCGAATGTGACAAAAACGACCACGACAGCGATCGTCACCAGCAGTGCGTCAGTCGGCATGATGCCCTCCCCTGTTATTTTGGGCATTATTGGCGGTGCACGACCGCCGTCATTGATTGGGATCAAAATTGGCGAGCGCCGGATCAGGCCGCAGCCAAGGCCTCGACCTTCGCCGGATCGAGCAGGCTGATGCCGCCATGAACGATCTCGATCACCCCATGTCGCTCCAGCTTGGTGAAGGTGCGACTGACGGTTTCGATGGTCAGGCCGAGATAATCGGCAATGTCCTGACGACTCATCGGCAGCTGAACCGTGTCCGACGCCCCCTTCAGCGAGAATAGCCGCTCGCGCCAGGCGAGCAGAAACGTCGCGACTTTCTCATCCGCCGATCGGCGGCCGAGCAGGACCATGTGGTCGCGCGCCTGGCTCAACTCGCGAATCGCCAGCTCGTTGATCCGCCTCAGGAGATGCGGCCGGCTCTCGACGAAGCGGCCGAAGGGCGCCTTCGCGAACTGGCACAGTATGACGCCACCGATCGCATCGGCCGAAAAATTGTGACGGCCGGAAATATTCATCCCCAGGAAATCGCCTGGTAGCGCAAATCCCACGATCTGCCGCCGACCGTCGGGCAACAGCTTGTAGAGCCGCATGACGCCGTCGAGGAGATTGTAGAACGAGGTCGTGGTGTCCTCCTCGGAGAAGACGGTCTCGCCCCCGTCAAAGAGGACGCGGCGCCCCAGATGCTCGAATTCCCTGAGCTCGGCCGGGTCCAGCGACGAGCACACCGCGAAGTCGCGGACCGCACAATCACTACAGAAATGCCCGTTCGGCTCGATCGTCACCACGGAAGCCTTCATCCACCGCTCCAAGCACCAGCTGCCCCACATCAGGCCCAGCCCACCGCGCGGGGTGCATTTTACTGCACTGCGCCAAAGCCGATTGACCCAGATCAATTTTGGCGGGCATGGCCGCAGTGCCCTGTTGCAGAGCGCAAACGGCGCTAGACCGCCTGCACCGTCCAGCCGATCAGCTCCTTTGCAATGCGGGCAAAAGCTGTGTCGAACGCTGCGACCGCTGCGGCCGGCTCGACCTTGTCAAGCTTCTCGCTGGTCTCGACGAGGCGCGACGCCACGACTTTGCCGTTCTTGTCGACGATGCGTGCCGACAGTCCGATCTCGACCCGAGCCTCGCCTTCCGTGGCGATCCGGAAGCGCCTGATGTCGATCAGGAGCTGGTAGTCCGCTTGGCCGAGATCTGTCGTGCGCAACGGCGCGTGGGCGATGTCGTAATTCTCAAAACTGTCGATCAGCCGCGCCTGCACCAGCTTTGGAATGCTGTCGGCCCAGAGGAATTCGGCAAAGCCCGGATTGTCCCCGCTGGGTGCAAACAACATGCGCTGGGTCTGGAGCATCGCGACCGCGGTCGGCTCGGGAATCGCCAGTGACGCCGTAAGCGTCTTGCCGGCCGGCCCAAGATTCTGCGGCGTGCGCAGGTCATAGGTGATCTTCTGAGCCGGCGTCCCGCCGCCGGTCATCTTTTCGAGGCCTGCCAGAATACCGTCGATTTTGCCGGTGTTGCGCGCGAGCCCGTCGGAGAATGTCTTGAGGTTCGCGATGGTGTCCTTTAGGGGACCGGAATTGTCCTCCAGCACGGTGTCGACCCGTCGCAGCGCATCGCGCGCA
>NZ_JASAUS010000126.1:0-22434 GCF_029953005.1 Bradyrhizobium sp. Mp27
TCGCGGTTGAGGTGATGGGGTTGGCTTCACAACCGAATCCTACGCCGCATCAGCGCTTTACACCACGCTCGCCAGCCTCTCAGGCGCCCTCTCGCGAATAAGACGGGTTAGCAATCAATGCCGAGACCATTACCGACCCCGGCGCCACACCTCGATAGGTCACTTGATCGTGAACAGACCAAAGCCGGGACCGCTCGGCACTATTCGGATTGAAAACCTCATGATCAAAGATGGCTATGACGTTGAACGTGTTCCGCCTCACCTCGGCGAAGATCAAATCGTCGGTCCGATCTACGTGACCGGGTTTTTGGACGTTCGTCCCGAGGTGAAAGTGGTGGTAGCCCATCGCGTTTAAGACAAAATCTTTGTCCGACCATCGATCCACTGGCGGGGCGTTTGGCGCGCGGGCAACGGGAGTATACCCCTTGGTGCGCGGCTCAATTGACAGATGAGGAGTCAGGTCATCGCCCCTCCCTACTTTATCGAGAAAAGCCGTGATGGCTGCCGCATGAGAGGCCCGACGCGGATCGGATTGTGCGGCAGGCTCTATTGAAATGGTACGAGGACGCTGGCCGACGTATCGTGAGCGCCAGCTGATATAATCAATGAGGAGCTCGGCGAGATGTTTCCGCTGCATGTGTTGCAGCGAAGCACGATCATTTGGGAAGCGCGGAATAGCCTGGATAAGCTCGCGCCTAAATTTCGTGATACGCAATGGCGCGTTTGCCGTCGCCGTTCCTCCGACCGTTGCCGCTTTGACCATCGATTGATCCCCCGTCCGGTTTACGCAACACTGCGTGTACGAAGGCTTGCAGGCTCGGAAAACAGCATACCTTGTAAGGCGACACAGGACCAGCACCGTAGGCGTATTCCAGCATCCTGAACTCTGCGTCGTATGTCACAAATGGGTCACAAGCCGCCGATCATGCTCAAGGTGGCAGTCTTCCGCTTTGCGTTGGTAAGCCGACGTTTATGAAGGACACGCCCTAGTTCGGCCGTCCCGCTCGTGGCGCTCGCGCATGCCCTGCTGGAAGATCACGTCGGCGTCCGCATGCTGACGAAGGGCGGCAAGGCGTAAGGTCGCGCATAAAAAAAGCCTCGTGCCGCGAGGCACAGGGGTCACGTGAGGATCGACGATGCAGAAAATCACGACGGCGAACGAGCGCGGCTAATGCGGACATAGGTGCCGCTCTCGTGCAGTTCGAGCCAGCCCTTCTCGACGGCGTAATCGATGCCAGCCCCGAACTCCGCACCCCTACCCTTGAGCGTGTAGAGGAACGGCGCGTTGATTTTCTCGATGTGGATGCGGCCATCCTGAACGGGTTCGATGCTGGAGGCCAGTTCGACCAGCGCGGGCGGCGGCCTCCGCGCTCGCGTCGGGCCGCTCTTCAATGTGTCTCATGCGCCAATACCCCGGTGAACCGTGTGGATGTGCTCCTCGCAACTGATCGAGATCGGCGCGCCGCAGAAGCACGTTGACTGGCCGTTCTGGTTCAGCGTTGGCATGCGACACCCCTCAGCCCACATGCAATATTTCCACGCATGGTAGTCGCGGCTGAGCCGCCACTCCTCGTAATTGTCCTCAGTGAGCGTCGGCTCCGCTTGCCGCCACGCGCCCTCGAACGCAACGCGGGCCTCGTCGAACGTCGCGGCAGAGCCAGATCGATGCGTGCCCGGCTCCGTGCCGGGATAGAAGCCGACGCGCCAGCCCCATTGGTCGGCGCTGGTCGGCACGCCCGCACGCGCACCAATCGATCCGACGCACACGTCGCCGAAATAGATTTGCCAAGTCTCCTGGTGCTCGTTGTCGCTGCGGCGTCTGGTGAGGACGGTCATGACGGGCGTTATAGTGCCCCTCTTTGCAGGTGAGCAACTGGATTGGCTGTGCCCCACGGCCGGGACCATAAGAGGTCAAGCCATCAAAAAGGGCCCCAGCCCACGTTAGGGCATGAGCCGGGACCTTCAGTTTTGCCCTCACGAGCTTGAGGGCTTGGGAAAACTCGGCAAATGTCGCGATGTTCCCGGCGCGTCAGAACAGCGGTAGCTGTATATCGACGCGGTGCCCGTGCCGGTCGAGGAAGCCCTCAAGCGACGGCGGGACCTCACCACGCTCCGCGCAGCGCTGGCGCAGCTCAACCGCAATTTCGTCAGACGCGTCCTGAGCCCAGCCTGCGCCGGGGTTGAAGCTGACGATCCTGACGGGGTTGTGGTACTGCCCCTCCATCAGATGGCGCAGCAGGGTCTCGCGTTCGGTGTGCGCCTCGTCCATCTCGGGCCACGCGCGGCCGAGCGGCTGGCCGTAGTCATCGAGCACCATGTAGATCTCCGGCTCTGCAGCGGGGGCAATCGACGGCGAGGAACGCATTACTAATCTCCCGGCGGGCTTGCGGCATTCCAGCCGCTCGCCACCCGCCCGTCAAGGACTCGACAAGGCCCCTGCCTGTTCCTAACTGCGCCGATATGTCAAAAGCTTTTGAGCCTGCGCCGCCGGTCATGGGAACCAAGGTTCCGACCTGCGCCGACTGAATGCACGAGATCAAATATGATGGCTACCGCCTGATCGTGGTGCGGGAGAACGACCGCGTGCGGCTGCTCACCAAGAACGGCCACGACTGGGCCGCGCGCTACCCGCGCATCGTCGAGGCGGCCCTGAAGAACCGGCAGAAGCACTTCGTGATCGACGGCGAGGCCGTGGTGCTGACCATGACCGGCCTGCCCGATTTCAACGCCCTGCACTCCCGCAGGCACGACGACGAGGTCCAGCTCTACGCCTTCGACATCCTGGCGGGCGACGGCGACGACTACCGGAGCCTGCCGTTGAAGCTGCGCAAGCCCCACCTCGCGCGGTTGCTGGCGCGCCGCCCCGAGGGCATCTTCGCTGCGCCCTATGAGCAGGGCGAGATCGGCCCCGAGCTGTTCCGGCAGGCGTGCCTGCACGGGCTGGAGGGCATGGTGTCGAAGCACGCCGACCGCGCCTATCGCGCCGGGCGATGCGACCACTGGATCAAGGTCAAGAACCGGCAGCACCCGGCCTTTCACCGCGTTCGAGACATCGTCTCGACTCAAAAAAAATAGCCCCTGTGCCGTGTGGCACAGGGGCACGTCAGTTCTAGAGGGCACTTATTTTGCGGTCATTTGCCCTGCTCCTCAAGCTTCTGTCGAACGCTGGCGCACCGCTCCGCCACCGTGACGAACTTGCCGTCACTGAGGCCCACCACACAGTTGACATCCTCCGTGAAAAGCTTGTTCGACTGATCCGGCTTGGCGGCGTGCAGGCTGGTGACGGCCCGAGGGTTGATCGACACTTCATGACCGTCAACGCTGTGCAGCACAATGAAGTGCAGCACCACGGTAAGCGCGATCATCTGTCGCCTCAGATATATTGCGCGCCGCTTGTCGGCGCCGAACCTGCGATAGTGCCGGGGAAGTAGTTGGCGCCGCCGCCGAAGGTGTAGATCAAAGCGAGCGCCGTTGCGAGGTAGCGCGTGCCCGTCACCGTGAATGCGCCAAGCGCGAACGTGCAGGTTGGAGCGGAGATAAACCCTTGCCGCTCAGCATAGGCGTAAGTGGTGATCGCCAGATTTGCCAAGATCGTCACGGTGATGTTGCGCGCAATAACCGCCCCGCCCTCCGATCCAAGGAGGTGCTGCGCAGCGTTCCCCGAAATGCTGTAATTGGTTCCGGCCGTGATCTTGGCACCTTGACCAAACGCGTACATATGAATGTGGTTGCCGCCGCCGACGCTAGCGAACGTGATGCCGGCCCCAATGATGATATTTCCGACACCGCCATTGCTGATTGCCGCGAGGCCGCCCGCGCCCGTTCCGACCGTCCCGTTCTGAATTGTCACGATAGCGGGTAGCGCGCACGAGCATGCAAGCGCGTTACCCGATGCCGCGTTGATCGAGCCACCGCCAAGATCAATCAGGATCGATCCGCCGCCGACCCACGGGCTCGCCATACTGATGCCAGCGGTGAACGCGCCAGCACCTTGAATGGTGATCGCCTGCCCCGCAGTGTCGAGTTTCTGCACAACGGTGTCATAGGCTTTTTGCAGTGTCAGGAACGCCGTAGCGCTGGTCAGCCCGTCGTTGCTAT
Organism: Bradyrhizobium sp. Mp27; assembly: GCF_029953005.1. NCBI lineage: Bacteria > Pseudomonadati > Pseudomonadota > Alphaproteobacteria > Hyphomicrobiales > Nitrobacteraceae > Bradyrhizobium > Bradyrhizobium sp. Mp27. The sequence goes on from NZ_JASAUS010000126.1 coordinate 4,099, forward strand.
TCGAGCCGGTGGATGCGTTGACAAAATAGGTGCGCGCCGCCGTCAGCATTTCGCGGACAAGTGGCGCGGCTCCGCCGCTCGCGGTCCACTTTTCGCCGTCCCATGTGTAGATTGGCGAGCCCACAACAGAATAGGTTTGGCCAACTATCGGACTCGCCGGGAAATCAAGATGTGCCACGTCATTCGCCTCGCTCTAAGCGATCTCGAAAACACCAGTTGCAACAACAGTCCGACCGCTGCCGATAATCGTTGTGTTGTCGTATTTGGCGATGATCATTTGCGTGCCGAAGGTCTGCCAATTGCATTGGTAACCAACAGCCGCAATCTCCTTGCCACCACCAGCATTAGTTCCTATCGGCGTCACCGGCATATCGAACTGGATGTTTCCTGCCGCCGTACCTGCATTCGGCATCGAGACCGAGAACGAAAACAGGCACGATTTGCCAATGAGCTTGTAGCGGAAGGCGCAGGACGCCGACGTGAACGCGCCGCTGGTTGCGGTGACGGCTGGCATGGTCTGCGTCCACGCCGAATTGTCGGTTGAGTTACCCGGCGCGACGGCAACCCACTGCACCGTATTGCCGTCATTGTACCGGACGTAAAGCGCGCCAGTGTCGCTTTCCCACCATAGCGAATTGTCGGCGGCGCCAACGGGCGGCGTGTCCCTGATGTAGACCGTGCTGCCAGCGGCGACCCATGCCGCATTCTTGCGCCCGTAGATCGTGCCATCGCTGGGCGCATCCGGGATGCCACCGCCGAGCAATGAGATTGGCAATTGTGCATATTGCCCGGTCGCGGGATTGTAGATCAGCGCGTTGGTGGCCTGCGCTGGTACGGCGCCGATGGTCGGAAAATCGTTGTAGTCGAGATCAAAAAAATAATCGCCGTTCTGCTTGGTGACATCGATACCGGCGCGGCCGATCACCTGGGCAGGGAAACGCGGTGACACTTTCAGCTTGATGGCGCGGGGCTTGACGCTAAGGAACGGAATGCTCATGCGATTGCGGCGCTCCAACCCGTTACCATCTGCGCCTCTCCGACATCGTTCGGATGGGTGCCGTCCGGGCTCATTTGTGTGCCGGGATTGGTGATCAGCGTTGCACGATCCACCCCGATCAATTGCGGGTAGCCGAGCGCGCCGATAACGGTGCCCGCGACATTGGCATAACTCGTCAACGGGATCGGCAGGCTGGCCGCATTGTAGATCGTGCCGCAGAGGTAGACCGGCACGGTGCGGTTGATGGCGTGAACGGCTTGCAGGAAGCCGGTTAAATTGGACTGATAATTCGCGACCGGAATTTGGCTCAGATATTCGTTGGTGCCCGTCATCACAATCATCAGGTCGGGTGCGAGGTTGACGCAAGCCGTGCCGTCCGAGGGCACCACCACGCGCCCGCCATAACCCATGTTGAGGCAGCGAAAACCCCGGTTTTGCGCCAGCATGAACGGCCACGTTCGGCGCAAATCGGTCCCAGAAAACCCCTGCGTGATGCTGTCGCCGTAAGGCACCAGCAACCGCCCGGTGCGGCTCGCCGCAGCGGTGATGACGGACGGCGGCGTGACCTGAATTGGCCCGAACTCGACACCATCGGCGTAGGGCAAAATAATTTCATAGAGCCGGTCGGCGGCCGAACCCATGTTGATGGTGACGGTTGAAGTCACCACTTGGTTGATCGAACCTGGAGTTTGAAAACTGCTGTTGAAGACACCATCAACGAAAATGTGGCCGATCAGGTTGCGAGAGTCCGTCCGCGTTACGAGACCGTTCCAGCGGAGTTGCACCGCGACCGATGCGGCATTGGAGCGAAAGCGCTGTCGTGCTCCCGGCATACAATATTGATAGTCGCTGCCAGCATCATTGATTGGCCGCTGAAACCGCATGAAGCCGACGATGTAGGACGGCGCGACGCAATCGGTGTAGGCGATCAGCGGGTCATTGGCGAGATAGAGACCGGGGACCGGCGGATATTCCGAGCCGCCGCCAGTGACCGACATGCGCTGCGAAGCTAGTGCCATCATCACCATGATGGTGCCACTTCGTTGAAATTGAGATAGCTGGGAAGAGTAGCGCCCGCCACAGTGGGAACGCCGTCCGAGCGAACCTGAATTGTCGCTGTCGAGCCAGCGTTGATCAGCGCCTGCCCGAAATTGGTCAAGGTGGCGCTGGCAAATGAGCCGAGATTTGCCATAGAGGCGAAGTTGAACGAAAATTGGCACTGGCAATAGGTCGGGCCGCCGCTCACTGTCATGTAAACGTAGGCAGTAAAGACGTAGACCGATTTTCGCGGGGCCGTGAACACGTTGCTGGCAAAGGCTAAATTCAGCCCTGCCGGGTCGCCGGACGCACTGTCAAACGTGACGTTCTGGAATGTAGGACCGGTGGTGATCGATTGATTTGTGCTCTTTGTAAATGTGCCAGCGAACGGAATTTGCTTCGATTGAAGCACGTCCCAATCGGTGCCGTTCGAGCGCAACAGCACGCTCTCGTTAGCCCACATGATAATGCTGGCGCCGCTGCGACCGATGGCACCGGCCGGTGTCGTCAGCGTGAACAGTTTTGTCGCATTGGCGGCATTGCCGACCAAGAAGGCGAACATCTTTCCGGCGTTGCCAACCGGCGTCGGCAGCGTCGTCGTGAACGCCGCCGTGCCGGTGATGAAATGCAGCTTGCCGAATGCCGCTGTGGTCAGGGTCGAGGCAGCGGTGAGATTGACCACCGTGGAAAGGTCGAGGCCGCCGAGATTGCGATAGGATGCGGCGGTGTCTTGAACGTCCGCAAGATTATTGACGGGATCGAGCACCTTGGCCCACGCCAAGCTTTTACGCCCGTAGCTGGTGCCGTCATTCGGTGCGTCGGAAATGCCACCGCCGCCACCAAAGGCAGGGTGAACGTGATCCTCGCGCGCATATTTTACGGAAAGACCAACCGACCCCGTGCCACTCTCAACCAGCGGTGTCGCGGTTGCAGGAGCGGCACCGCCGCCAAGCAGCGAGATCGGCAGTTGCGCATATCGTCCGGTCGCGGGATCGAAAATCAGCGCGTAGGTCGCACCCGCAGGCACCGCACTGATGACCGGAAAATCGCTGTAGTCGAGATCGAGGAAATACTCCCCGCTCACCTTGGTCACGTCGATGCCAGCGCGCCCGGTCAGCCTCGATGGAAACTGCGGCAGAACCTTCAGCTTGATGGCGTCGCTCATTGCTGGTCGATACCTTCCATCACGTTGACGTTGCCGATCACGAGCTGCACCGTGCGGTCGTCGCGCGAGATGCGGACGCCGACGTGGTAGGCGCCAGGGCACAGGCCGCTCATCTGATCGTCAGAGAAGTCCCACTGGAAAGTGCCGACATCGGGCAGCGTGATCGAGCCGTCGTCGGTCGAGGCTTTCAGCCGCACGCCGCCCTGCTCATCAGCGACGCTCAGCGTCACCCGGCAACCGGTGATGTCGATGGTGTCGCCGCTCTCGGCGTCGGTGAGCACGATGGCTTCCGACCAGTCGCCGCGATTGGAGGCGGTCGCGAAATAGCCGGTGTACATGGCGCCTCACAATTTGATGTAGAGCGTGCAGAGCTTGCGCGGGCCGAGGGTGCGGAATGCCGCGCCGCCACCCGCGCTGTAGGTGGTGTCAATGCCATTCGAGCTATTGACGCGAACGCCGGTTGCAGCCGCGCCGATGCCAATCGTTTGATTGGGCGAGTAAGTGCAGGGATTGGGCGCGGTGCCGGTCTGGAAAGTGTTCTGAGTGACGGCGGCGCCGAAAGCGGGATGCCCGTGCGTCGGGTCATAAATGCCTGCGGCGTGGTAATGCGAGGGCATCTGCCCGATAGTCAGGGCGATGCTCTCACCGCCACCGAATGCGCCGAGTGTGAGGCCGGACGCGCCGAAATAGGTTGCGGTCAAACGGTTCGCCGCGACGTTGCCCATGTCGTCGAGGCCCGAGATCGCACAGCCCCGGAAATCCGGCGTCGCAATCGTCTTGTTCGCCGCCCAATCCGCCGCCGACGACGCGCCGCGAGATGGCGCCACCGGAAGCGTGCTGTCCCCGTTCCAGAGGAAATTGAACAGCGCCTGACAGTCCGCGTTGGCGCGCTCCGAGGCGCCCGACGTGGCCGAGCCGATGGTGCGCCCGTTCATGCGGACGAAACCGGCGAGCACGCCCGTGCCGTAGAACGGCTGGATCGCGCCGGTCTGGATCAGCGTGGTCGGATCGACGCCGCCAGCGCCGCCACCGCCCGCGCTGGGGCCGATCACGAGGATGCCGTCACGCGCGAGCTGGGTGACGCCGAACTTGTCGTCGAGGCGAACCTTGATGTAGCCGTCCGCCAGGAAGAACTGCGGCACGCGGCCAGCGGCGTCGAGCTGGATCGGGTTCGGCTGCAGGATCGTCAACGACGCGTCCTGATAGGGCTGCTGCGGCGTGCTCACCGTGCCCGCCTGAATGATGTAGAGCAGCGCACCCGACAGCGGTTTGCCGAACTCGTCGAACTGCTGGGTGAGCGAGAGCGGGATGGTGCCTGCCATCTGTGCCTCAACAAAAAGCCCGCCAGAGGCGGGCTACTGATCGCGGTTTGGTGAAACGTATAGTCGCGGGACGCGGCCGATCTGGCGCGACGCCTCCAGCGCCGGATAGCCGAACTGATCCATGGAACGCTGCGCGACGCCGAGCGCGTGCGAGCCCTCGCCGACGAGACGCGGCGAGCCCGCCGCAAGCGTCGCCGGGATCAGCGCGAGCGAGCCGACGTGGCCGCTGGCGAGATCGCCGAGCGCGTGGAATAGCTCGACGCCGCTCGCCGCCTGCGCGAGCCCGCGAGGTGCCAGCGAATTGAGCGACGCGCCCGCGATCTTGTCGGTGAGCTGCGGCGCGCCTGCAGCCTCGAGTTGGCGAACCATGTCGGCGCGCTTGCCGAAGTTGGTGTTGACGTTGTTGCGCATGATCGAGGTCAGCTTGCGCAGCGCCGCATCGACCGGCGCGTTCGGCTTGCCGATCAGCGTGCGCTCGATCTCGCGCAGCGCGGTCGAATATTTTTCGTAGTTCGCCATCGTCTTCGCATAGGTCGGGTCTTGCTTGACGATGGTCCCCTTGACCGCGTCGTAGAGATCGCCAGCGATTTTGCGCGCCGCCTTGTCCTCGAACGGGATCTTCCCGAGCACGTCTTCGTAGACGACCTTCTTCAGCTCGTCGAAGCCTGCGGGGGTGTGAAAGAAGGCGGGGTCGCGGCCCTTCCACTCGTTCACGAGGTCCACCAGCTTGTCGCGGATCGGCAGCAGCTCCTGACGCGGCCTGCCGTGATAATTGACGATGTTGTCGATACGGTTCACCGCAGCGTCGATGTCGTTGAACTGCAGCTGCGCCGGGTTGGCGCGGGTCGCAGCCATCTCGCGCTGATAGCTCGCCTGCGCATCGCGCTTCATCTGGTCGGCAGCAGCGCGCGCATCGGTGACGATCTCGTCGATGGGCGCATTGCGGCGCATCTGCGAGGTCAACGCCTCCGACGCGGCACCGCCCTCGCGCCCCGCCTGCCGAGCCGCTGCAATCGCGTCAGGGCCCGCGCCGGTCGTGACGCCGAGCGCGTAGTCGGCCATCTTCACCGCACCAGCCGCGGGCTTCGTCACGACGTTGAGCGGATCGACAAAGCGCCCCGCCGCGCCCGCGACCTTCGCGGCCTTCCCAGCGAGACCCGGCAGGCGCGCCAGCGCGGTCTCGCCGCCCGTGAGCACGGTCGAGATGTCGCCGAACACACCGGCAGGGTCTTCCGCCAGGGCGCGCTTGAAGCCTTCGGTCGAGCCGTAGCGGTTGGCGAAATACTGGTTCACCGCGTCGGCGTACTGGGTGTGCTCGTCGCCCGAAATCAGGCCACCCTTTTCGAGATAGCCCTGCCCGACATTCTTGATCGCGGTCGCGGTGTCGATGGGATGCAGGATCGGCTGCACGATGTCAGAGACGAAATTGCCGATGCTCGACGGCGCGTTCTGCAGCGCAAGACCCGGCACATCGGACCACGACAGCGGTCCCTCAGGAACAGCGGGCGCAGCAGCGGGCGGTTCCTCGTTGGCAAGTGGCGCGCTCTGCCAGCCGCCGCCAGTGACGACGGGTGCGTCCTGCCAGCCCATGTTCACTGTTTCCTTCGCGGCTTGCCATCCGGCCCGACGAACAGCGTGTTGGGCGGCAGCGCGTCATACTCCGCGTCGCTCGTGATCTTCACCGGGCCGCCCGCAGCTGGCGCAGCCGGTGCGTCACTGCCGGGGATCGGCCGACGCAGCAGATTGCCGCCGCCCCGCGAGCGGCCGAGGTCTTCGCCGATGCTGTCGAGGTGGCGCGTGAGGGCGTCGATCTTGGAGTTGATCGTCCACTTTGTGTCCTGCGCGGTGATGCTGTACTGCTGTGCCTGACGCTTCGCCTCGTCGATGTTCATGCCAGCGCCGGTCAGCATGCGCGTGAGAGCCTCGACGCCTGCGTCGAGCATGCGCTTGGTCTCGCCGGGCACGCCGACATTCGCCATCGCCTGCGTGTGGTTCTGCCAGTTGTCGATGCCGACATCGCCGCGCGCGACGCGGGCCTTGAGATCGGACAACGTGCCGATGAAGGAGCGCGCAAGACCGACGCGCGCAACGATCTCGTCGCCGACCTTGGCGGCCTCGCTGCCGGGGATCGGTTCGACACCTTTGCTCTTGTCGTTGGGGTCGATCCAGCGGTGGTTCGGCGGCAGTTTGCCGGTGTTCGCCTGCGCGGCGTTGGCTCCGGTGTCGATGGGCCCTTCGGGCCCCTGTTTCTTGACGCGCACCAGACGCTCGTTGCCGTCGTCATCCTTGACCGTCTTCACCTCGTAATCGTTCTTTACATCCCGCATCATGATCTCGGAGCGGCCTGTGCGGCTGTTGGTCCGCACCAGATTGTCGCCGACCACCTTGAAGTCGTAGGTGCCGGGATCGAGCTGCTTCTGCACGAGGCCGATGGCGAGCGGTCGCGTCAACGGGCTGCGGGCGAGCGCCGCGAGCTGCTCCGGGCTGATCGCCGGGGCCTGCGGCTGGTCGCTGACGAGCGCGCCGACCGCGCTGTTGCGCACCTCGTTGAAGGCGAGCGCGTTGCTTTGCGGCGCACCGCGCGACGCGCCCGACGTGATCTCGGGCGGCAGGCCGAGGTTGCGGTTGAAGCGATCCGCGTAGGACGACACCGAGGTGCCGAGGATGTCGCGCGCGTTCGGATTGTTCATGCCGCGCTCGCCAGCGAACCACGCCTTGGCCGCGCCGGTCGGGCCATACTTCTCGACGAGGCGGCCGAACTCGCCCTTGTAGACCGCGTCCTGCGCTTCGGGGTTGGTCAGAAACTCCCGCGGCGTCAGTCGCTGGCCGTAGTAGCGCCCCGTCCATTCGGGGATGTTCGCACCCATCACCTGATAGCGGCCGAAGGCGCGGTCGCCGGTCTTCGTCTGCGGGCCGACCAGCCGGTAGTTGCCCTGCGGACTGCCGCTCTCGATGGCGGACGTTGCCTGCGCGTAGCGCGCCATGGGATCGCCCGGCGCGACCGGCGCGACCGGCGCCACAGGTGACTGCTGGGCTGGTGCCTGCGCCACTTGTGCCTCAGCGCCGGGCCACGGCGGCGGCTGCGTGGTCGGGACCGGCGCGGCGCCGCTGCGGAACGGATACTGGCCGAAGGTCTGAGCCGACGCCTGGTCGAACCAAGGCGGTGCCGTGACGCCCGGCGGAACGGTCGGGCCCGGCACTCCAGTCGCCTCCTGCGGACGCGGCCGGGGCATCGGGACCGGGCCAGCGAGCGCCTGCGGTGGCGCGGCAGCGGCGGGGGGCGGTGCAGTCGCCGCGCCCGGCGGACTCACCACGGGCGGCGCCTGAGTCACCTGAGGGCCATTCTGCTGGGGGCTATTCTGACCCGAGCCGTAGAGCTGCGCGATCAGCCGCGCGGCCTCCTCCTCCTCGCGGTTCTTCCGCAGCGTCTCACCGATGCGCGCCAGCGGTGACCAGTCGATCTCGCCGATGAAGGAGCCCGGCATGTCATACCGGACGGGGTTGATCGCCATCGCCGGTCTCCTAGCCGAAGCCGAACATGCCGCCCAACTTGCTCAGGCCCTGCCCGAGCGGCGAGCCTGAGAAGTTGTAGGCGCCGCCAGAGTAGGCACCGCCGCCACCACCGCCGCCGCCACCCGTGAAGCTGGAGCCGAGGCCCGGCATGCCGAACGCCGCGCCCGCGATGGACAGGCCCGCGCCGAGCAGGTTCTTCGCGCCCGCCGCCTCGCCCGCCGCCTGCTGGTTGTTCGCCGCGACGTTGGTGTTCATGTTGTTGCCGTAGACGTTGGTCTGGTTCTGGCCGTAGGTCTGCGCGAGGTTTGCGAGGTTGGTGTAGCCGCCCTGCTGGCCCTGTGCCGCCGCCGCCGTGTACTGGCCGCCCATGCCCGCAGCGCCCTGCAGGCCCGCCATCCACGGCTGATATTGCGTCTCGTAGAGGTTCTTGGTGATCCAGTTGCCGGTGTCGATGTCGGCATTGCCACTCGCGTACATGCCGCCGATGGCGCGCCTGCGGTCGATGGCATCGAGCGCGGCGTTCTGCGTCAACTCGTAGCCGGGCGTGGTCTGGAAGACCGACTGCGCGCCCTTCGCGGCGTCGGTGCCGTTGACGCCGAGCGCGTTCATCCAGACATCGCCTGCGGCGTTGTATTTGGTGCCGAGCGCGGCGAGCGGGTCGTAAGCCGAGATGCCCTTGTTGAGCGCGGCGGTGCCTTCGCCGTAGGTGCTGTTGAGCGCATCAAGCGACGAGGTCTGGTACTGGGCCGCGAGCCGCCGGTTGGCTTCCGCAGCTTCGCGTTCGGCACCACCGCCGAACAGCGTGTCAAAGAAACCAGCCATGTCAGTTTGCTCCAGCCTTGAACTGGCCCTGTGTCGCGTCCCAGATCAGCACCTGATTGTTGGCAATCGAGGTGACGGTCGGCGGCGATGCGGGTGGAGAGGTCGGCCGCGAAAATTCGATGTAGCCGAACAGATTGACGAAGCCCTCGATCACCTTGAGCTTCTCGTACCAAGTCGGGTTCATGGTGCCGTCAGGCAAAAGGATCGGCACGTTCTGCGCGGGCAGCGAGAACTTCGTCCTCATCGCAGCTTGTCCCCGAGCATGTCCGCGCCCATGAAGGCGAAGTCCACGCCAGCGCTCTCCTCGAACCGCCAGCGCACGCCCTGCACTTCGGCCTGTCCCCAGATCGAGGCGCGCACGCGCCCGTTGGTGATCGCCTGCCGCCCGATCTTGACGTTGCGCGGGTTCGACCAGTCCTGACCGCCGTTGCGGGAGATCGAGATCGCGATCTCGACATTGGTCTCGTCGGGGTCGTGGCCGGTCGCGTCGCTCGCGCCCTTGGTCAGGTACAGCTCGATGGCGTTGATCCGCACCGCGTTGGGGAATGAACCGAACGGCCCGGTCTCGATCCGCATGTTGATCGGGTTGCCCAGCTCCTTGCGCACCTGCGCGCTGATCTCGCACAGGTTGGCGCCGTCGCTGTCGCCGCACAGCCACTTGTTGAAGGCCTGCACGGGATAGAGGCCGCGCCAATACTGCTGCAGGTACGAGCGCCGCTCGTGCCATGTGTTGAGCGTAGTGTCGAAAATCCAGCACCACGCCGCGCCCTGGACGACGACGAAGCCGTGGCCGCGCGAGTTGAACACGCCGACGCGAATGGCGCTCTTGTTGGTCTCGCGCTCGATCAGCGTATCGAGATCGGAGTTGGAGATCGGCACGCACTCGTAACCGTCGAGGCGCGAGACGCGGTAGTCGTCGCCGACGAGGAAGATGCCCTTGCCGAAGCCGTCCTCGCTGCCTGCAATCGCGGCGGGCCCGACGAGGCCGCGCGCAATCGTCGCGATGTAGGAGAACGGGTAGCCGCTGTCATTCGCGCCGCCCCACACCTCCAGCGAGGTCGAGCCGCATAGCAGTAGCTGGCCGTTGGCGAGCGGCACCGGACGGTAGAGCGTATCGGGCTTGCTCTCGGCCGTCGCCGAGTTGAGCACGTTGATGGTGGTGACGTTGACGTTCGAGGTGCGTGTGGTGCCGTTGCCGTAGGTGAAGACGAAGAAGCCCTTGTGGAACACCACCGCGTTGGGCTGGCCGACATTGGCGTCGGGATAGGTGACGACCTGACCGCTGCCGTTGATCCAGAATGCGCCGTTGCCCGGCGAGACAAACACCACGTCGGGATTGGCGGCGTTGTTGCGCGCACCGAACACGATCTCGCTGCCGGGGATCGCGCCCGGCAGCAGCGTGCCCACGCCGCCAGCGGCCGACCACGAATAGACCGACGTGCCGAACACGCCATAGAAGATGTTGTTGACCAGCACACCGCCACGGAAGCGGCCACTCGGCGTCGTGCCGAACGCGCTGAGGCCCGGCACCCTGAACCAGCCATACGGCTTGCCAGCGGTCTGCGGCAGCTTCTCCGGGTAGCAGTTGAGCACGCGGCCTCCCGCGGCCTGTGGCTTGAGACCCGGCGCTGTCAGGAGGGGAAACGGGACATCGCTCATCAGAAGTAATTCACCGCCAGCACTTCGTAGGTCGGCGTCTGCGCGATCAGGTAGCGCAGCCGCTGCTCGTGCTGCTGCACCGCCATGAGATCGAGCGGCTGGTTCGAGAACTCGGCCGCCGCGTAGATCGCGACGAGGCGCGCCATGGTCTCGAACACGAGGTTGGGGATTTCGTCGCGGTCGGAGATGGCGACGATCTTGTTGATCTCGGCGATCACGTCGTCGATGCAGCGGTCGATGGTCGCGTGCTCGACATCGCCGAGCGCCTCGCCCGGCACATACTTGCCGAGGATCGCCGCAGCCTTGTTGATCAGCTCCTCAGCGCTGTGGGTCTCTGCCATCACGGCACCAGCTTGATGGGGATCGAGAACGTCTCGATGGTAGGCACCCGGTAGTCCAGCACGGCGACGGCGAACTCGCGCTGCGCCGGTTGCGGCACCGGGCTTTCGCGCGTGCCCGAGCGGAACTTGACGAAGCCGAACGACACGGAATTTTCGCTCAGCACGACGACACCGACGCCCGGCTGCACCGTGAAGGTGACTTCGTGCCCGTTGTTGTCGAACAGATCGTTGTAGAACGCCCCGTCGCTGGAGACCTGAAACGTCAGCGGCGCGTTCAGCCAGTCGGCAGGCATCGTGATCCGCACGACGCGGCCCATGGTGACATCGATTGCGTCGGAGACGCTCTCGCCTGCCGCAATCACTGGCCCATTGATAACGATGACATTGCCGCTTGGCATCCATCCCTCCCCAAATGAAAAGGGCCGCTCAGCGGCGGCCCTTCTTCACCTTCTTCTTCGCCTTCGGCTTAGCGGTGCGCCTTGCCGACGTGCTCGTCCTTTTCCGTTTTCGCGGTCTCCTTGGGTTCATCACCCTTCGGAGCCTCCTTCGGCGGCGTGTAGTCGCTCACGCCCTCGACCTTCAACATGCCGCCAGCCTTCTCCAGGCGCGCCATCAGTGCGTCGTCGCAGATCACCGTGTCGGCCTTGCCGCTGAAGAGCGTGGTGCCGCCGATGTCCAGCGTCTTCGCCTCGCCCTTCGGCGCGGTGTACGTCACAGTTGCTTTCTTCATCGCGTTTCCCTTTACGGTGTACGTTCCACATGAAACGGAAAAAACGCCGGGCCGAAGCCCGGCGTTCCCTCACTTCATGTAGCCTTCCAGCAGCAGGTTGATCGTCGGTGTCGGGCCGAGACCCGCTGCCGCCACCGTCGCCGTCAACAGGATGTCGGTGTCGTCGGGAAACTCGTAGCCGACCGAACCGGCGACCAGCGCAGGCATCGCGCCGCCCGCCTGACCAATCGCGTTGGCGGCGAAGAAGCGCGCGTTGTTGCCAGCGTCACCGAGCGCCACCATCAGGGCCGCGCCGGTATCGAGGTCGCCGACCGTGCCGCCGATGGATTGCAGGATGAAGCCCTTGGGGACGCGGGCGATGGCCGTCTGCGCGTTGAGCGCAACGTCACCGGCAACGAGCGTGATGGCGGGACCGCCGAACACCTTCTTGGTGCGGGCGAAACCCTGACCGCCAGCCTGCGGCTGACGGTATGCAGTGCGAGGAGCCATGGTCATGATCTCATCGTTCGAGAGAAATCAGCGCGGGCGGGTCCGTCCACGCTGTCGTTATTGTTGGGTCGTGTCAGATCAGGTCGTGGCGACGAAGCCGGTGACCATGCCCCAATCGACGAGATCGCCGACCGTCGCGCCGGTCACCGTCAGCGGTGCCTTGGCGATCTTGCCGACGCCGTACTGAGCCTCGATGCCGAGACCGGTGACGAAGTCGTAGTCGCCGTCCTCCAGCTGCGTCGGGCGCGGCATCTGGCCGGTCGCGTAGGCCAGCGCGGCCTGACCGCACAGGAAGAACGGCTCGACGTTCGCCGACGCGGTGCCGATGGTGCCGAGGTTCAGACGCTGCGTGATCTCGGGGATGTTCTTGTAGAGAACACCGTCGAACAGCAGCGCACCGCCCGTGAAGATCGGGTTGGTGCTGGTGGGGTCGCCCTCACGCGCACGCGCGTCGCGGTTCGCCTGGTACATGACGGGATCGTTCTGCAGGCTGCGGAACGCACCGTCGCCGAGGAAACAGACATACATTTCCTCGTCCAGCTCCTCGATCTCCCACGGCGTGATCTTGGGGCGGCCGTTGTAGACGCCCGGATTGGCCGAGGAGACGCCCGACTGCTTCGCCTTCTGCTTGGCAAGCGAGCCCACTGCCGCCGTCATGATGTCGGCGGTGGTGTCGAGCAGCAGCGCCGCCGCCGCGAAGGTGGACGGCACCGCCGAGGCGGCCACCGTGCCGAACTGAACGCGGTCGAGGTTCGCGTTCATCCAGCTGTCCTTCTGGCCTGCGGTCGCAGCCGACCACTTGATCCCGTTCACGCGGTTGCCGGGAACGCCGAAGCGGTTCGCCTGCACCGACGCGGTCGGGATCGAGAGCAGCGCGTCCGTGATGTCATCACGAACGACACGGCGTGCCCAGCCGCGCAAGAGATCGCGCGCGGTCGAGCGGACGTTGAACGAGGACTCCTTGTTCGACGCGCGGTTGTTGGCGACCGCGTTGCGCGCCCAGTCCGCCCACAGCGGGAAGCCGTAGCTGTCGAGCATTTCCTCGTTGCCGCGCAGCGTGCCAGCGCCGACGCCGTCACCAGACATCTGGTTGACGAGCGGGACGTTGACCTGCTTGCCGTCGCTTTCGAGATCGGCGAGCCGCACGATGACGTTCGTGGAGCTGTCGCCCATGAACGGATCGAAGCGCGAGCGCCGCAGGAAGTCCGAGATCACCTGACGGCGAAACTTGATGACCTCGTTATTGACGTGGTTGGACGTAAGCATAGCCGCTCACCATTGGGTGATGCGCGGCGCGTCGTTTCAGCGCCGCTTTGCCTGAGTTGCGGCCCGGAACAGTTCAGCGTCGGAGGGTTCGACGGTTTGTGCGTCACCTCCACCGGCACCGATGTTGCCGAGCGATGGAGAGGCGACCGCAGGCTTGACTGGGCGAGCGACGTGTTGACCTGTCGCTGCCGCTTGACCTTTCGCAGCTTCAATGACGCGAGCCCGGTACTCGGGATCGGCCAGTGCTTCTTCGAGAATGCGCTTCCTGTACCCGTCGAGATCACCACCGATGTTGCGCAGCGTCTCGCCGTCCTGATGCCACTTGACGATGACACCGTAGGGATCGTGCGAACCCATTGCGCGCTGGTAGGTGCTCCACGCGTGCGGATCACCGCGCTGCATGCCCTGTTCAAGAGCCTGCCGTGCGGAGCCCACCTTCTCCTCGCCATGCCGCTGCATGGCGAAGTCCAGAGACATCGCTTCGCGCTGCATCTGGAATTGCGAGTGGATGTTTTCGAGGTACGGCTTCAGCTCCTGCTGCACGAACCCCGAGGGGTTCTCGAACAGGTCGATGCCTTTGGGCTGCTCGCGCTGCTGCTGTGGCGGCGCTTGCCGCGCCAGCAGCTGCATCTGCGCCCGCAGATCGTCGCGTTCACGTTCGGCCCTGCGCCGCGCCTCAGCCTCCTCGCGCAAGCGACCCGGCGGAACGGGCGCGTTGTCGTCGGTCTTGGCTTCAGGCTTCAGTTCGGGCTTCGGTTCGGTCTTGCCGTCCGGTGCCAGGGCGGCCGGTTTGTCCGGCTCCTTCACGGGTGGCGGGTTCTCGAACTTGTCGAGCGTTTCGGCTTCGACAGCCGCATTGAACAAAGCATTCTCGTCGAGCGCGTCAGCGCCCTGCGTTACGTCAGTCATTGCCTTGTGGTCTCCCCGGAATGTCGTTTCCGGCAAACGTGGCCCGGCTATCGCGACGAGCGGCGTGGCGAGACATCCCTCTCGCTGGGTGATGCGATCTCGCTCGCATCAGGCGTGTGCGTGATTTCGTTCACGCGGACGAAGGATGTTGCGGGCGCGGGGACAGGCCGCGCCCGCCCGTCACCGGCCTGCCGCATAACGACGGGCTACGCGATGACGGTTTTCTATTTCTGTGCGGTCTGACGACGCGCGGCAGCGAAGCGCGCGACGCGCTCGCGGCTGTCGCGATCTTCAGCGCGGTGGAAGTCATCCACGCGCCGGTCGAGATTGCGGTGATAGGTCTCGATGCCACGGCTGGCGATCTGCTCGATGGACTGCGAGAAGCGATCAGCATGACGCTGCGCGTGGTCGGCGAGCAGCTGCAGCGGCGTGACGCGGTCCTTGTTGCGCAACGCTTCGGCCGAGGCGCGCTTGTGCTCCGCGGTCGCCTGCGTCTCCGCGATGTTGGCGAGCTGCTCCGCGTAGTCGAGCGGCGTCTTCGGTTCGGGACCGCCGTCCGGCATGCCTTCGGTGCGCGCCTTGGCGATGTTGAGGAAGCCTGCGGTCTGCGCCTTGCCTGCGTCGGCCTGCGCCTTGCCAGCCTGCGCGTTGGCGAGAGCAGCTTCGGCCATGGTCTTCTGGATGATGGCGTTCTGCGCTGCCTGCTTCGCAGGGTCGGGCTGCGCCAGCATGCCGAGCAGCTTCTTCTTCTCGGACGGCGGCAGGTTCGACGCCTCGATGATGAGCTGCGGCGGCACCGGCACGTTGTTCTGGTTCAGCGACATCAAGAGATCGAAGATGTCGCCCATCACCGTCTCGGTGTCCGGGCCCTCATCGACCTTGATCTCGACATCGATGTTGCCGAGCACGTTGACCAGCATCGGGCGGCCATACGGGTCCAGCTCGACGCCGTTGATCTGCATGAACTGCGCGACGTTCTGGTCGCCGGTCACGCGCAGGAAACGCTCGCCAGTCCAGTAATGCTGCGCGGCGACCCAGCAGGCGCGGTAGCGCTCCAGCTTCCACATGCGGAAATTCTTCAGGAACGGCCCCAGCTCCGCGAGCCCGGCCTGCTGCAGCATGTTCGCCGCGCGACCGGAGACATTCTGGCCAAATTCCTGGATCAGCTGCTGGTTCGGGCCGAAGCTGTCGATCTCGGTTTTTGCGTCTTCGTAGTATTTGGTCTGCTGCAGGAACTCCTGCTCCGGCTGCAGCACCTCCAGCGCCTTCGGGTCTCCGGTGTAGACCAGCACGCCGTCAGGCCGCGCAGCCTCGCGCCGCGTCACCTCGATGTCGTCAACGGCCCCCTGCGCGATCTTGAGCTGCCGCGTGTTCATGATGTGGATCGCCTTGGAGCGGTGCTGGTTCAGCCCGTCCTGCGGTCCCTTGAGGCGGCGCACGAAGCCGTAGTGATCACCGTCGATGTCGATCATGTTGGCGAACGCGTGATACTTGGAGATCGACAGGCCGCGTTCGTTGAAGAACTGGCTCTCGCCGCTCATGATCTCGACGTTGCCCGTGTGCAGGCACCAGCGCCACTGATCGCCGCGCTTGTACCAGTGGTCGATCAGGCGCACGCGGCGGCGGCTATCGACCCAGAGGCTCTCGCGGTCGGTATCGAACGCGGTCCAGTAGCCGCCGTCGCTGTCGAGATGCTCCTTGACGAGCTCCGACGCGCCGTCGGCGAGCGCGTCCAGCTCGTCGATGTCCGCCCATTTGTAGACGCCGTGAAAGCGGTTGTCGCCGAAGTTGGAGCGCAAGCTGCGCGGGTCGTAGAAGAACGTGCGCGGGTCCACATAGACAAAGCGCAGATCGGGGTCGCCCTTGTCTCCGGGCACCAGCATCAGCTCATCGATGCCGATGCCATGCACCAGCGCGTCGCGGCAGCATTCCACTTCAAGGTCTTCGGCGAACGAGGCGTCGTTGATGGTGCGGATCACCTGCGTCGCGACCTCAGCCCCCTGCTCGCCGTTCGGCGTGTTCGGATAGCACTTCGGGTCGGTGCGCAGGCGGCGGATGGTGCCCGACAGGCTGTCGATCTTGCGCCCGGTGCGGTCGAAAGTGATCGGCGGCTGGTGCCGCTTGCGCAGCACCTTGAGCTGCTCTGGCGTCCACTGATCGACGTGATAGTAGCGCCACGACTGCCGCTGCTCCTCGATCTCGCGCGATTTCGCCGAGCAGTAGTCCTCGAACTCACGACGGCGGATGATCAGTTTCGAGGTGGCTGTGTCGCTGGGACTCTCGTAGCTCGCGTAGTTTGCGACAGCCGTGTCGAGATTGATCATAGCGTCATGGCATCCACATTGTTGTTGCGTTTCACCGAGCGGTAGCCGTCATCCGGCAGCTTGACGATTGGCGCCGCGCCGACGCGGCCCTTCACCATCTTGTCGAGCAGCTGGCCGACGAGGCCGAGCGCGTCGCCCTGGTCGTCGTGCTTGCCAACCCACAGGTTGAGAATTTCGGCGAAGAAGTCCGCCGCCCATGGCGCGTTCTTCGGATAGAAGATGCCGTCGAGCGCGAGCCGACCTTGGATCGAGCGCGCCCGCACCGCCTTGTCGCCGCGCGTCGGAAACTGCTCACGATTGACCCACACGCGGCGCTCGCGCATGCGGCGTTCAAGGAAGGGGCCGACCGACGCCTTGATCTGGCCAGTCTCCTCGGCCCACGCGAGCGGCTTGTACTTCTCGACCAGATCGCAGAAGGCCTCGATCCAGACATCGGTCGTCTTCTGACCGCGCCAGACATCTAGCAAATAGAGGTTGTTCAGGTGATCGACACCGAGCACGACGTGGACGGTGAAGTCGCCGCCCTCGTTCGTCACCGCGTAGTCGCTCGCGCCGTAGCAGCGCATCAAGGTGTGGGATGGCGCGATGTCGAGCGGCTTGAACCACTGGGTCTTGAAGAAGTCGCCCTCGTCGGGAGCCGGCGCCTGCTGGTACAGCGCCGACCACACGCGCGGCGGCGTCGTCTCCTTCAGCTCGCGCAGCTGCTCGCCGTAGCCGTAGGCGTCGTCACCCCACAGAAACTCGCCGGGCGCGCGGCCGAGCTGGTCGTTCGCCTTCGCTTCAGCGGGCAGCGAGATCACTTCCCACGGCTGGTGGTTGAGGCAGCGGCCCGCGAGGTCGTCCTCGTGCCAGCGCGTCTGGATCAGGAGCTGCCGCGCGCCGGGGATCAGGCGAGGCCGGAAGTCGTAGAGGTACCACTCCCACAGCCGCTCACGGATGGTCTCGCTGTCGGCGTCCTCCCTGCTGCGCAAGGGATCGTCGATCACACCGAACAGCGCGCGGAAACCGGCGATGCCGATGCGCGCGCCAGCGGCGAGATACTCGCCGCCCTCCTTCACCGCCCAGCGGCCCGCCGCCTGGTTCTGGTCGTCAGGCGTGATCCCGAGGATCGACGAGTTTTCGGCGATCAGGTTGCGGACGCGGCGGCCCCAGCGTTCGGCCAGCTCCGTGGTGTGCGAGGCCGCGAGAAACTGCGCCTTCGGAAAGTGCGACATCGCCCACGGCGGGAACAGGACCGAGGCGTAGGTCGATTTCGCGGAGCCCGGCGGCATGAACACCGCGAGGCGCGGGATGTCACCCCGCGCAAGGGCCTCCAGCTTTTCGATCAGCAGCAGATGGTGACGGGCTGGCGTGTAGCCGTTTGCGATGCACCACTCCGCGAGGGACGCGCGAAGCAGTTTTCGCCGGAGGATTTCCCCTGCGGCGTCTTCCGCCGAGATCATGATTGCTGAAGAAGCGGCCCATCAGATCGAAGGCCGCCCTGATTTCCTGCTCGTTCGCCACGCCATCATGAACGTGGGATACAAAATGCGGCATCCCGATCAAGCGACCCAGCCGCTTGGCCGACATCCCGGTGATGTCAGTGAACGCATCGACCACTGACATAAGCGCAAAGTGGTGCCGCTCTTTTTCTTGTGACATTGCGGGCTCCCAGAGCTGGCCCCGGTTGTTTGGACAGCGCCCCGCTGGATTTAAGTGGATTCCTGCCGGGTTATGCTGAACGCGGGGCTTTACGGTTTTGTCGTTGCGTCGGGAGGGCGT
>NZ_JASAUS010000127.1:0-22369 GCF_029953005.1 Bradyrhizobium sp. Mp27
TGGTGTCAGGCCGAGATAGGCACCGACGTCGGCGGAATGTCTGAAGCGAGCGGGGTTGTCGATGGTAACGACGAAGGCCAGAGCGGTCAGGGGACCGATACCGGGAACGGTCATCATTCGCCGAACAGTTTGGTCACCCTTCGCCATCACCAGGAGTTCTCGATCAAATTTTTCAATTTGCTCGGTTAAACAGGACTGAGCTAGGAGTAGTGGCGCGAAGATATTCTGCAAATCCGGCGATTCAGCGAGCACGGCGTTGACTTTCCGAGCCGAGCCAGGTTGGTCGAACCGGCCCTGCCGAGCACTATTCCCACCCCCTTACACAAGCCGCGCATCTGGTTGTCGAGGTCACGCCGCAGATCCACCAGCTTGCTTCGAGCCGCAAGCATCGAACGGGTTTTCCAGCTCTCCGCCCCCTTCACGGCAGCTTCCCGGTACCATCCCATGCGGGCCATTTCAGCCAACCCCCTGGCATCGTTCTGATCCGACTTGTTGATGCGCATCGATAACGCCGCGTTGGCGTGACGCGCATCAAGGCAAATCACCGGAAAGCCCAGCGCCCTGAGCTGATGCCAAAGCCAATTGGATAGTGAGCCCGTTTCAAAAACGATCCGCTCAGCCTTGCCGGCATGGCGCCGCAGGAGCTTAGCGATCGCCTCCGGATTGGTCGGCGCACAACCTTCGAATGTCACGTCGCCAGCCTGGTCCAAAACGCAAATGCTGGTTTCTTCCATAGAGATGTCCAGACCAACGTACTGCTTCATAGCGCGGCTCCGTTTCGATTTGCTGACGCCGATCGTACCGATCCTCGTGTTCGCAAGAAGACGTCAGCCGCGATTACGCCATGTGAACAAGCCTCTCAAGCGATTGAGCAGGAGTCTGTTTTTGGGATTTGGGGGCGTTTGAGATTGCAGGGATTTGAGGCTTGGGCGTCCCAAACCTTGCAAACTCGTTTTTGTGGATTCCCGTTCGCTGTGAACCGTGCTTCTGTGTTGCATCGGAGGGGACGATGCGGCCGAAGAAGCACACGACGACAGGATCGAACGATCTGTTCCGGGCGCGGCTGGACCAGATCATCAACATGAACCACGAGCTGGTTCTGCTTCCCGGCAAGATCGATTGGGACTGGATCGACGAGGAGATCGCGCCGCTCTACAGCGAGAACGGCAGGCCGGGGATCGAGACCCGCTTCATGATCGGGCTGTTGTTGCTCAAGCACATTTACGGGCTGTCCGATGAGGGGGTGTGCGAGCGCTGGGTCCACGACCCGTACTTCCAGTTCTTCACCGGCGAAGAGTTTTTCCAGCACGTTTTCCCGCACGAGCGCTCGGACTTGAGCCATTGGCGCAAGCGGCTCGGCGACAAACTGGAGCAGTTGTTGGCCGAGAGCCTTCGGGTGGCGCACGAGGCCGGTGCGTTACGCAGCCAAGACCTCAAGCGGGTCACGGTCGACACGACCGTGCAGCCGAAGGCCATCAGCTTCCCGACCGATGCCAAACTGCTGCATGCAGCGATCCGAGGGTTGAACCGCCTGGCGACGAAGCACGGGGTCAGGCTACGGCAATCCTATTCTCGTGTGGCGAAGGCCGCCGCGATGATGGCGGGCCGTTACGCTCATGCCAAACAGATGGGGTGGATGCCAGCCTTCTCCGACGGCATCGCAATGTGCCATGTTTGTGGTGAGACAGCCCGGTAAGGAAAGGCAGAATCCATGAAAGAAGTTACCATCGTCGGAGTCGATCTGGCAAAGAACGTTTTTCAACTGCATGGGGCGGCGGCCGATGGATCTGTCGTGTTTCGGAGAAGGCTGACGCGTCTGCAGTTTCGCAAGTTCATGGCAGGTCACCCCACCTGTGTCGTGGCGATGGAGGCTTGCGGCAGCTCCCGTTGACTGGGCTCGCGAGATGGTTCGGCTCGGCCACCAGCCGAAATTGATTGCGCCTGGCTATGTCAAAGCCTTCATCAAGCGGCAGAAGAATGACGCCGCGGATGCAGAGGCGATCGTCGAAGCGGCGCTACGTCCGACCATGCGCTTTGTCGCGCCGAAGACCGAGGGACGCCACGATCATGGTCTTGCGCGTAACGCCGCGCGCGTCGGCCGCGCGAGTATGGAACCATTGGGCTAATGCGCTACCTTTCTGGAAAAGGAGAAAGCGCCAGGCCAGTTGGATCATCCCACGCCGTACCCGGGCATTGCCAGCGCGCGCAAGGCCCTTCTCCCGTCTTCGCTTGCCGCTCTCATCGGGAGCGCCCGTGAGGCCAGCGTAACGCGCGACGGCTCTGCGAGCTCTCAATTGCCGGGAGAGGATCTCATGCACGAGCATGTCCGCTGTTTCGATTCCAACGCTAATGATCCGCGCCAGCAATTTGACCATCGAGTGCGCTCCGCTCTCGGAAACCTGTAAACGCTGTAATCGAGCCGCCTCGATCTCCCTGATTTGCTCCCTGACGAGGCGAAGGCGGGCCATGTCCCGGCGCATCTCGGCGACAGTGTCGGGCGGCAGAGGCCCCCCTTCCGGCGTGCGCAGCGTCTCGAGCCGCTCTGACGCATGGCGCAGCGTCGGCTTGAAGTTGCGAATACCCAGGCGAACGAGACATGCCTTCATTCGCCACGCCGCCTGATCGCCTCGTCACCCAAAATCCCGCATAGCTCCACCCGCACGGCAGGGGGGCGCACCGAGTTGAAGTGGCCTGTTCTGCGATAAATTGGCCGATGGGGATGGAAGCGACGAACAAATGGGCCGACAGCCCTCTCGCTGCTCCTATTTCCCGGGACAGCCCCTTAAACGAGCTTTACCTAAGGCCTGCCCCGACCCTCTGAGAACCGCATTGGGACATTCGCCGCTCAGTCTTGAAGGATCGTACGGAGAAGGGTGCGACTGATTCAATCTCTACCAGTAAGTAACGTGCCGCGAGTTGCGAAAAAGGTTGCGCTGCCACCACTTCGTACCATCACCTCGATCCGAGTTCCTCCACATCAAGTTTGTGACGCCGTTGAAATGCCACAGGTGGCAACAGTGGCCAATCTCGTGCATCAGCGTGCTGTTGTTGAGGCGCGGGCCAGTCGAATTGACACCATCCATGTCGATGACCAGATAATCGGTCAGCGGCCCGATCGCACACCCGCTCTTGCACTGGACATCCTCTACCACGAATGCCGTGATCGGAAACCGTAGCGAGGTCGGGATTGCAGCGACCCAACCGGCCGTATGCCCAGCGTACCATTCGCCCTGCTCGAGGAATTCTTGGCCGAATGGGTCAGCGCCGCAGCAACTGGGCTTAAGTGCGGCCTCCGGAGCCACGCCGCCGAGAACCTGCGCGTATTGCGGGGCATAAGGCCGTAGCTTCACGTTGAACCGTTCGCGAAGAATACGCTCCGCCTGGTCGATCGAGGGCTGCAGGTCGCTTGGCTGGCACATCGGCACGATCTTCATGTCAATGGGGTCGTATTTGGATAATATGACGATGTGGAGGGTGAGGTTTTTCGGGGGCCAGTTGAGGAAGCCGAAAAGGAAGTCAAAAATGTTGGCGGCCCACGTGACGAGGGTGGTCGCTGCCTTGACGACCCACCGCACCGCACCTTTCACTGCGCGCCACGCGTCTGACAAAATTCCCATAAGCCGCCCCTCCCGGAGGGACCTTCGCACGCCAAGCCGAGGGATATCCAACTCTACCATAACGCGAAGCGTCACTCCATCGCGAAAATGCCGGATCGTTTTGCTTGCTCTAGTCTAGCGCGGCCGAAGTGACACTTAGGCGGCGGCCAAGTGTCATCACCCTTTTCCCGTTCCTTTCGACGAGCCCCTGAAAGAGCTTGAGCGCAGCAGCCCCTCAGAGGTGGGGTCCCGATACTCCTCGGCACAGAAGGTCGGCTCAACCAAGGCAATGCAGCTTTACGCCGTCAGCTTCGAGCACATGGCTCACATCAGGTTCTGCCGATCCGTCGGCGCTAACGCATTCGCAAGGCGTCCCTGCCCCGCACTGGCAGCCAAGCTCTTAGCCAATGCCGAAGCAAATCTTGCAATCAGGCTGCGACAGGCCATGTTTGCGAGGTTCTGTTGCCTCGGAGAAACTTCACGCCTTCAAGTGTGAGCTTACAGGCATCATCCTTTTTATCTTTCAGGAAAGCGGTCAAGCGCTCACGCGCAGCTCCTCTGAAGGGGTCAAATTGACCATCAGGCCGTAGGTACGCATGACCTAGCTAAAGGGCTTTCGCGAAGTTGGCGAAGAACTCGTCGGCCAATTTCTTGGCCGTGCCGTTGATCAGCCGCTGGCCGAGCTGCGCCAGTTTGCCGCCGATCTGCGCCTCGACCTGATAGCTCAGCAGCGTACCGCCTTCCCTTTCGGCCAGTTCGACCGCAGGCAGCACCGAAATACCCGCCAGTGAATTCCCGTTCCTACGGGAGCGGCAATAGCGCGCCTGACTCGACCAGATTGCCGAACAGCGGATGACTGGCGAAGGCCCTGCGCCTATCAAGCAGAAGATCGTACAGACGCTGCTGTTCGGCGGTGCGCGCGGCGGCCGGGGCTGCATCCCCGAGCAGCCCGGCGATACGTTCCTTGTAAGCCTTCACCCGGTCGCGCACCACCTCGACCGGATCGGGAGCCTTCAACGTGTCGCGAAACTGCGCTGCGACCGATCCAGCCGGCGGAGCCGCTGCATCGATGGCGGCGATCACAGCGCGCGTCAATGCGTCCGGGTGCGCTTCGCCCGCGGTCACGATGAATGACGCCGGCACGAACTGCAGCAGCTTTCCGCGCTCTGCGGAGAGAATTGGCGTCTCAAGATCGGCCGCGGCGGCCGCGGCCGCAAACGCCTTCGTGACGACGTTTTCATTGACGAGCTTGGCGATCCACGCCGTATCCACGAAGGCTTGTTCGGGTGTGAACCAGGCAAAGTTGGTGTCACCGGCCACAGTGCCGAGTGCCCGTGTCGTGATCTTCACGCCCGAATTCTCGATCAGCGCCTTGTAGTCGGCCGGCTTGATGCGGGCTACAGTTTTGAACGCCTTTGCTTCGTCAATGCCGAATGCCCCAAGGACTTCTGACTGAAGGAAGAAACTGTTGGGAATCTGTATCGGTGCGGACGGGCCGTTCATCGGCGTGCCTGTGAGAGGGTGCATACCGGAGAATTGGCCGGCCCCGGCGCTTATCAAATTGATCTCGGTCGTCTCGAACAGCGGCCTTAACGTTAGCCGCCCGTTCGCGACGGTGAGCTTCACGTCAGCTTGCTTGACTACCTGTTGCTCAAATCGCCGCTGAATCGCGAGATTGATCGCGGTCTGGACCGATCCCTCAAAGACCTGCGCCTGGGTCAGGTCCTGGAAATGACCGTCGCTACGGACCGGCCAGCGCTGGTCGCTTGGTCCCGTCTCCGACAGATAAGCGATTTGCGACGGTTGCCCGTGCCAGTTGTTCCACGGGAACAGCAACTCCTTCATCACCGGAACGCCGTTGGCATGGCAGGCGAGACAGGAGCCGGAGCGTTGCGATGGAGTTAATGCATCGATATTGCGTGAAGTTGCTTCCGCAACCCAGACCCGATCCCGAACCGTAGGGGCGCTGGGGCTGTCCTTTGGTAGCTCGATCTCCCGAAGCTTGTAATAATTGTAGGTCCCGTTGACGTCGTCCCAGGCAAGGACTTCGACATCAGGGCTATCCGGAACGGCGTTCGAACTGAAGAAGAATGACAGGAACAGTTTCGAGCCGAGCGCAACCCCATTGTTATGGCCAACAAAATCGACGACGGAGCGCCGGGACGCCGGCCGCTTCGTCGATTGGATTTCCTCGTCGACCACGAAGACACGTCGTGTCGCGCCTTGCGCGCCAAGAATCTGCGTCTCGATCTCGGTCAGCTTCCGGACGGCTGGACGCTGCGATAGCACGAGGCGGAAGAACGGATCCTGGAATTTCGGCTTGTCGGCATCGGTCAGCTTGCGCGGTGCGCTGCCCTCGCACGCGAGCGGCTGACAGAAAATATCGGAAGACTGCGCTGACACGCCAGCCGGCATCAAGACTGAAAGGGCGACGGCAATGGCTGCGATCTGAACAACTCGTTGCATGGCGTGCGCCTTTCGCTGCCAGAAATCAAACTTCTGGACCACGGCTGCCTTCATGACCGGCTTGCGCCCATTCGGGCAGCGCGGCATCAGGCGCGTGAATCACGCTGGCTCCGACAAAAAGATGCCTGGAAAGCTGGGCACCGGTCTGGATCCTGTTGCCGTCGACGCGCAAATTGTCCCGAAGATTGAACACTCCCCGCCGGCCATTGCGCGAGACGACCCAGATACCCT
Organism: Bradyrhizobium sp. Mp27; assembly: GCF_029953005.1. Lineage (NCBI taxonomy): Bacteria > Pseudomonadati > Pseudomonadota > Alphaproteobacteria > Hyphomicrobiales > Nitrobacteraceae > Bradyrhizobium > Bradyrhizobium sp. Mp27. The sequence continues at coordinate 6,294 of NZ_JASAUS010000127.1, forward strand.
GGTTCGTCGCCGGATCGTTGATGTCGATCGCCTGCCCGTCCAGCGTCCATTGCGCATTGGGGTCGAGTTCGCTGATGCGGATGCCGGCCGGGTCGTCCAGCGAAAAGGAACTATTGCCACGCGCCAGATCCTGCGCGGCGCTGCACACCGCCGGGTCCGAGTTTCGCCCCGGTCCACAGGCGCCGCCGACGGACCCGCATACCTGGCCTGTCGGCACGTCGAGGTTGGGCACCCCGCACGCGCCGAGCAGGTTGAATAACGCCCCCATCGTGTTGAACTGCTGTGTCAGGCAAAGAATTCCGCGTTCGCCATTGTTCCAGGGGTTTTTCGCAAGGTGCGCGAGAAATCGGCCTCCGCGTGCGGTTGCGCTTGCTGTCTGCGGGTTGAAACCCGGCCCGAACAGGTCTGCATCGGTCGGATTCGCGCCCGGCACCAGATTTGCGATCTCGGCCTTCAGTGGCGCCACTCCCGCTTCGGCGAGAGCCTGAAGATACTCGCTGAACTCGGTCGTGAAAGTTACCCTCCGAAGAACGCCGTTCTGCTTTTCGGCCCGCCATTCGACATATTCGTCCTGAAACCGCATGCGGTCATTGTCGATCTGTTGCTCGGTCGCTGGAGCAGTCACCGGGAATGCGCTCCACCACACGGTCGCGATTTGCGCCTGAGTGCCCGGTGCAAGTTCATTGAACGCTTCGCGCAGCGTGTAGCCGGATGCTGCGACATTGTGGAAGCTCTGGTCGAAAAACCCGACTTTCTCACGGTAATTCTGAAGCGCACCAGCCGCCGAAAGTGCGTTTGTCTCGGTCGGATCCGAATAAGGAAACATGGCGCTCTCCCGAAAGCCGAAGACAGCTGCAAATGTATTTTCATATTTCAAATTGAGTACATCATATCGAAGGTGACGCACTATGCAATCAAAAGATGTACGATTAAACGGTCGGGAAATCGGGCGCCGCCGTGACAGATTGACCCAACGGCCATTTCTCAGCAACGTGGCTGGATCCATCATTCTTCGAGATGAACTGCCCTGGATGAAAAAGATCGGTTTCCTCTCCTTCGGCCACTGCACGCCATCGCCGCAGTCGCAGACCCGCTCCGCCGCCGACACCCTGCTGCAATCCATTGACCTTGCCGTCGCTCCGGAACAGCTCGGCGCCGATGGCGCGTATTTTCGCGTCCATCACTTTGGCGCCAGCTCGCGTCGCCCTTCCCGCTGCTGGCGGCCGTCGGCGCCAGGACCAGCCGCATCGAGATCGGTACCGCCGTCATCGACATGCGCTACGAAAACCCGATGTACATAATCGAGGACGCCGGCGCCGCCCTTTTCCTCGACCTGCTCCGCGGCGAGGGTTTTTGCGAAACCAAGTCCGCGTCCGATGTTTCCCAATCCGCCCGGCCCGCTTCGTCTCGAGCCCCTCTCGGAAGGTTTGCGGGAGCGTATCTGGTGGGGCGCTGGCTCCAATGCGACCGCGGTGTGGGCGGCAGAACTCTTCATGAACTTGCAGAGTTCAACGCTCAAGAGCGACGAGACCGGGGAAGCCTTTCACGTGCAGCAAGCCGCCCAGATCCGCGCCTACCGCGCGGCCTGGAAAGAGGCCGGCCATAACCCGCGAGCCCCGCGTCTCGGTCAGCCGCAGTATCTTTGCACTGGTCGACGATCGCGACCGCGCTTACTTCGGACATGAGCGCGAGGGAGAAGACCAGATCGGCTTCATCGACGAGCGGACCAGGGCGATCTTCGGCCGCAACTACGCCGCCGAGCCTGATGTCCTCATCGAACAGCTCAAGGCGGACGAAGCCATCGCCGATGGCCGACACGCTGCTGCTAACCGTCCCCAATCAATTGGGCGTTGCCTACAACGTCCATGCGCTTGAGGCCATTCTGACGCATGTCGCTCCCGCGATGGGGTGGCGCTGAAGACGACAGCTTCGAACAACCCGGCCAGTTAGCGGCTAACCCATCCGCTCCCACAATTGGCGAACGATCATCCCTGCCCGGGTGGCCAATTTGGAGGCATTTCTGCGGGATTGGCACACAGTTGATTAGTGGCGGAGCCGATCTCATCTTTGATGGTCCCAACGACTTGGTCGTAGACATTGAGGCAATGGCGCTCGTTGCAAAAAGTCAATTCCGGGGGCCCACATTCTCACGTTTGTGGCAAGTGATCGCGTTCATCACTGCAACTATTTCTCGCAGTCGAAAACTACAGATGCCAGCCAACTCAGGTCTCGAGTACGGGCCATGTTTGTCGGAGCGACCTCTGTAAGGGCCCAGTTTGACGGTCGGGGGCCTGCGAGGCTTTCCAAATGCTACTCGGTTGGGAGCGGCATCAAGGCCAAGGCCAGCCTCGTGCGCCTGCTCGAAAGCGGCGTCGCGTGCGACATCCGCACGACAGTTCATGATGCCTTGCTGGATCGCTCCGACCGGGCGCGTCTGGCGTCCGACCTTGTCGCGCTTGGCGTTCCTGCCCATCGGCTTCAGCCGTTCCGCGCGGCCGGATGCACGACCGCGAGCCTGCTTTAGTCCCCGTGAGCCGCTGCAGTCCGGGGTGCTGGCTGCAGCAACTATCCTTCCACACTCCTTCCACCCGAGTTGCGGTCCGCCAGACACAAGGCCATTTGCGATTCCCGGACCGAAGATACCGAGACCCAACAACGAGAGCGCTACGAGTACTAGTCATCGCGTCTTCGATCGTCGGCTGTGCGCCGCCGAAGCCCGAGGTGAACTGCGAGAACAGGGTCGAGCCGATGCCGACGATAATGGCCAGGACCAGGGCCTTGATTCCGGCGGATATGACGTTGCCCAAGACACGCTCCGCAGCGAAGGCGGTCTTGCCAAACAAGCCGAAGGGTAAGCGTCGTCAGCTTGAATTCGATCAGGGTCCACTCGTCCTGGACAATCTCGTCACCGTCGCTAGTCCAGGCATCTGATTCCCGTCCGCGGCGCTAGGCGTCATCGTCGTCACCAGCGGCTTCGGCTGTTGCCATTTGCTGCCGGGTGCCTGCCGGCCTCGGGCAGAAATGCCGAAAGTCGCAGGCGACGCAGGTCTCGAGCGAGTCGCAGGTCGGCGGCCACGTATTACGGATGCTTCCCCTGATCTCTTCGTCCCGCACACGCCCCTCGATTCTGCGACGATTTGGTCGAACTGTGTCGTAGCGTTGTCGATGCTCTGCTGAGTGACGGGAATGACTCTGATGGCGCGCCTGCATTTGTTGTCCGGCCGGCTGATACAACCATTCTCTCATAAGGGACGGCCGGATCGCTCGCGTCCTGCGCGTTGGGTGGAAATCCCGGATGAAACCGGCCGAACGTATGCCCGAGCTCGTGAGCGCCGTACCAGTCGGCGTATGACGCGTCGCGATCGCCGGCAAAGCCGTTCGGCACGCCCGCGGGTCCGGAAGCAACGGTGTCAGGCTGGGGCGTGCCCGGAATGGGAAATGCCTTTCCGCGCATGAAGTTGTTGGACGCGTTGTCGTCGACGAGACCGTAATAGTGTGTGCGTGGATCGACGCCGCTGCTCACCTCGCGGCGATCTGCGCATTGGCAAGATCGACCGTCGAGTCGTCGAACGGCGCGGCAAAGTCCGCATCCACCACCATGTGGGACCATTCGAGCGCGGCGACGGGATAGGCACGGTTGAGAAACGACCTGAGATACGAAAAGTGGACCGCAGCGGGGGTGACGGTCGTCGTACCCACCTTGTACCGAAGACCGATCACCCGGATGCGCCGCGGCGGCGCCGCCGTGAAAGTTACGGGCGCGATGTTGAACGCCGCCGCCGGAAGGTCACCGCCTCCGGGCTGAAAGATGCGGCTGACGCGCAAACTGAGTGTGCCCGCGCCGATGGCCGCGGCCGGCGGGCGCAAGTTCAGGCTCTTGTCGATGTCCTCCCGCTGTTCGCCGAGGCTGAAGGGCGAGCTCGGGTCCAGCCGAAGCGAGTTGATGGCCGGGAGGAACGTGTCTCCTCCGCCGCTCCGGTTCCACGCGATCTCAGCGGTGATCTGGCCGGGCTGCAACACCGAGGTCGGCTCAAGGTAGAGGCGAACGAGCGTTGCCTTATCGGCGACCAGCGGCACCGAGTTCGTCACGTCCTGAACGCACTGGACGATCTCGACGCCGCGCACCTCCACGCCGGCCTGCGGCTGAGCAAGGCCGAGCGCGCGGCGTTTTCGAGGTTTTAGTCTGGGAACGCCCGAGCCGCGATGCACGCACATGGTGTTGTCCCGACTTTCATAACCCGCAACACGAGCGCAGCTTCGCTTTGTCGTGTGGACTTCAGGTCTACATTGATATTATCGTACTCGCTATAATTGAATCAAGCCAAACCGTGCTGGTCGGTCATTTCCACGCGGCACGGTGGACGTAGCCTGCTGCCGGTGCCGGATGCGAACGGCTCCGGCGCAGCAAGTTCTGCAACGAACGATTTGCGTGACCCAGGAGGACGTTCGATGTTGCATCGTTTTCAGTCGCGCGGGCTCGGCGCGGCGGCCGCTCCGCAGAGCACAGTGCCGCCACGCTCGGTGATCGAGCCGATCGAGGACATCCGTGCCTCGTTCATCGACAAATTTCAGAGGCGGCGGATCGAGGGAGGCGAGAAGCCCGCCGAACGGGCCGTCTTCCGCAAACAGCACGGCGTCGCGAAGGGCAAGCTGACGATCGCAAACGAGTGCCCACCGAAGTTTCGCAAGGGGCTATGGCAAGGCGGCCCCTATGACGTTTGGATGCGCTGGTCCAGCGACGTTCCGCCAAACGTTCCGGATCAGAACAACAACACGCTCGGCTTCGCGCTCAAGCTGTTCGGGGTCAAAGGCCTTACGCTGGCAACCGATAATCCGCTCGCGTCCACGGCCGACCTGATCTTCCAGAACAGCGACATCTTTTTCGTCGACAACGCGCAGGAAATGGCAGCTATCTCGTCGGAAGACGAGACGAACGCTTTCACCGCAATCCACAAGCGGTCGCTGCTGATCCTGAACGAGATGGCAAAGGAAGAAAAAAGTCTGGCGGCGGCGCGCTATTACAGCACGCTTCCATACGCGGTGGGCGAGGAGATCGTCAAATATCGTCTCATCGCCGCACAACCGGTGCAGACCGCCGAGCCGGACCCATCTCCGATCTACCTCGCGGAGGATCTGAAGGCGCGGCTCAAGGCCGGCGCAATCAGTTTCGTGATGGAGGCGCAGTCATTCGTTGACGACAGTGTCACGCCCATTGATCGCGCAACAGAGCGGTGGGAGGAGGCGATCTCTCCTTTCGTGCCGGTCGCCCGGCTGGATATTCCGGCGCAAGACATCGATCAGGCGGGGCAGGCCGCGTATGGCGAGGGCCTCGCGTTCTCGCCATGGCGGACTTTGTACGAGAACAGGCCGCTCGGCTCGATCGCCGACGCAAGGCGTATCTCCTATCCGGCCTCCGCCGCTGTGACACGCAGCCTGAACGGGCAGCCGATGGAGGAGCCGGACCATCCGCGCTAATGGCCTCGCGGCACTTTTTGTGTGAACATCTTCGCTCTTGGACAATCTCTTTTGCTCGAGGTCAGACGATGATCGATCCCAACGCAATTGCAGCGCTGAAAGTCTATCCGCCCATCGGAGTTGCCCGCGTCGGCAATGCGGAGGGCGCCGACGACTACGTCTTCGGCCCCGAAGTGATCAGCGGCGCGCCGACCCTGCCCGGCACGATGCCGGAGCAGCCGGCTCGCTTTGTCGAGGACTTCCGCACCACGAACGGAGAGATCAAGCGGCAAGCCGCGCGCTTCCGCATCTACGCCCACATGAAGGACGGCAGCGTGCAAGAGGTGACCGCTGCATCCGCGAAGATCGAGTGGCGCGTCACCGTCGCCAACCTCAAGGCCGGTTGGTACGAATTCAATCAGGCGATGGACCTCGGCCCGCTGAGCCAGAACGCATTGCAGCGAAACCGCGAACTGGTTTCGCCGGGCAGCAGGTGGAAGCTCGACATCACGCCAGCTCCAAAAAGCATTACGGGGCAGAGGGCCGGCCCGATCAGGCTGGACGATGGCGCGTTCTGGGCCTTGCCGGTCTATCTCGGCGAGCTTCGCACCGATGCCGACGGACGGCTGATCTTCCTCGGCGGCAACGGAGTTTCGCGGCCATTCCGCAAAGGGACACGGCCTCTCACATTCGCCAACAATCCAGGTTGGCACGATGACGTCAGCGATGGGCCCGTGCGGGCGCAAGTGACGTTCCCGGGGCACGCGCCGATCGATGCGGAGCCTGGCTACGTCTGCGTCACGCCGCCGAATTACGCGCCGGGCCTGTTTGGCCTCGTGACGATGGACGACGTGGTGCGGGAAGTTTTCTACGACAAGGGGTGGATTGCACGACCGGTCAAGACTTCGTTCACCAACGACGTGCTGCCAGTGTTTCAGCGCCTGACCGGACTGCAATGGGTCAACCATGGGCTCTTCGTCGTGCATGGCTTCGGCTCGCCGCTCGACGCGCAGAATGCGCAGGTCGTCGCGAAGCTCAACGACATATCTCCTGCGAACGCGGCGTGGCGTACAGCCGTGCTTGCGTTGTTTCGCGATCCAGGTGCGGGCGGCGCGCTGATCGATGATCAGATCGCACAGGTCTTCGGCGACGCGGTCGACCAGTTCTTCGACGATCCGCCGAAACCTCCGAATTCGCTGCTTGCGGTGACGAAAACCCAGTACGCGCATCTCAAGCGCTGGGCTGCTGGAACATTTGACGCCGATGGGTCGAATGCACCGGCGGAGCAGAGCTTTTCTGCCCTGCCTCCTGAGGTCCAGGTGGAGCATCTCGAGCGTGCGCCTTTGCACGATTGTCTCGGTGGCCCATTCCATCCCGCGATGGAGATAACATGGGTGATGCGGATTCCGCTGATGTGGACATCGGCGTATCGCCTAAAAATCCTGGCCGGCGAGCAACCGGCGCGGCAGGACTTCGGGAGTGCTCTCACGCCGGCGGTTTGCACCGGCGCGAATGGTCCACACGATGGTGTTGCCGCCGGCTGCCTCACCCGCTTCCTCGGCGTGCCGTGGCAGACCGATCATACTTCGTGCAATTCAGCGGCCGACTACTTCCCGTCGACGTTCCTGTCGATGCCGACGTTCTGGGGACCGCGTGCCCCAGATCAGGTTCTGGCAGACGGAAACTATCTGCGCGCAGTCGCCATCGCGCCGCTCGGCCAGGCGACGCAACTGCAGACATTCAAGCACCTGATGAACCGGGTCGACTGGCTGCGCGACGTGCGCGGCAACGACTACTATGACCGCCTGTCGAACATGATTGCAGAATGGTCCGAGCTCGGCATGGTGTTGCCGGTGATGAACGCGCCTGCATCTCTGCCTGTGCAGGACCTGCGCGTCGAGCAGGGACGCCGCGACAAGGGCGTGCCGATCGATGTCACGACCGATCCGAAGTACCATGCGGTTGAAAACATGGAGAGCCTGTTTTCGCCGCAGACGACCGCAGGCCTGGCGCAGCGGCGCGCCGCGCGCACGACAGCTCTGCCGCCGAAGCGGACCTATCGCCAGGGCGAGATCTGACCTTGGACGTGCTGCGTACCGACTGTCTCGTGGTCGGCGCGGGGCCTGCCGGCTTGACCGCAGCACGCCTGCTGGCCCTCAAGGGCCGCACGGTTGTCGTCGCAGATTCCGGCGCCGCTCCGACAACGCGCCTCGAGCTCCTTGCCCCGGCGTCGCTCATAACGGTCACGGCGGCAGGACTTGAGCATCTGCTTGACGATCCGGCGATCACCCGAGGCTGTCTCGGCATTCGGCGAACACGCAACTCGGGCGAGCCAGACTACGAGGACTTCCTGCGTCATCCATGTCGTGCTGGCTATGTCGTCGATCGCGCCCGTTTCGACGAGCGCCTTCGCGACGAGGCTGTCGCTGCAGGGGTTACATTCCGTGGGCTGCGCGCAATCGGCGTCACGCCGGAGGGCGGCGTCATCTGTCGTGCAAGCGATGGCACCGGCACGAAGCTCGTCCTCGCGGACATCGTCGTCGATGCCACAGGCCGCGCCGCCGCAATCGCGCGGCGCCGGGGTGCGCGCGTGGCCGCCCGGGATCGCATGGTCGCCGAACTGATAGAGGATGCGACTGACGAAACGACCGCCGCCCCCGCGTCGTGGCTCGATTACCGCAGAGATGGACCGACTTGGTCTTATCGTATCCGTGGACCGCAGGGGCGCGTGCAGACCTGGCGTGTTCGCGCCTCCGGGACACCGGCTGGAGACGCGCTGCTCAGCGTGGACGCATCCGCGTGCATCCTCTCGGAGGCTGCGGGCGAGGGGTGGATTGCAGTGGGCGATGCGGCGATGGCGTTCGATCCGATCGCCTCTCAGGGCCTGTTCAACGCTTTGTCGTCTGCATTGGTCGCGACGGGTGCGCTGCTGTTCGCCGATCGATTGAGCCGGACGACAGCACGATTATATTCCGACGCGGTCACCACAACATTCCTTCACAGCGAAGCAGGCCGCATAAGCGTCTATAACACCATACCGCTTTCTCCGGGATGGCCGCCATCCGCCAACTCGGCTCTCAGCGCGTCGTCAACTTGACGGAGCGTTCAACTTTGCAACGCGCGTATTTTCGGATTTCGACCCGACCACGGGGGTCGAGGGTGAAATACGGAACCGCATGGTCAGGACGGCGGAAGGGCGCTTCTATTTGATAGAAGGTCCAGACATCAAGCCGGGGGCGTTCGCCGGCGCCTGGTCGTCGATCATGCAATAATCGCCGGCCTCGGGGAATACCATCAAAAAGTCTTCGCGATCTCCCGGCTGCAGGACCGTCGTCTGAAACGGCGCCTGCGAGCAACGCGAGGGGCCCGACGGCGACACAGCGTCCAGCGACGACCGAGGATAAGAACAATGGTCTGGGACGCATATGCATTTTCCCTTTGAGCGATCCTATCCGGACTGGATCGCCGATCAGGTCTGCTTCACCGCGATGAAGGACGCGACGTATCCTGCAGGCCCGCCGTCATGCGGCTTCGCCCGGATGACCGTCCCGACCAGCGCCGGTACTTGGCCGACGCCGTTGGGCCATTCATACGCAAGGTTGGCGCGGTAATCGTATTCCCAGCCGTCTGTGTCGGTCCTCGGTCTGCCTGAGCTGACGATGGCGACGGAAAGAGACTGCGGGCCGTTGGCTGGCTGGATCGTGCCCTGCAGATCGAGACCGCCGCCCTGCCAATCGAGCACGCCCGTCAACGAAGTCCCGTTGATCTCAAACGTGAATACGGCCTTCGCGAAGATCAAGCGCAACGCTTTCTGCGGGTCGCCGCCTAGAGTGCCCTATCCCCGGCCGAATCGCGACAAGAAACGCGTAACCAAGGACGACCCGGCGCGCCGTTCGCCATGGCGTTCTCCCCGGATGCATAACATGGGATCACGCGTTGACGAATGCTATCTCGACCGCGCCCGGCCGTATGGTGCCAACCGGCCCGTTGGGCTTGGCGGGCACGGGAATGAACTGAAGGCCGATCTTGCCTGACGGAGGCGGCCCGTTGGCGTACACGCGCTGCATCACGCTGGTCAGGTCGGGAGTCAGACGAGGGCAGCTGCCGCGCCCAAAACACCCGCCAGAACAAGGCTCCCGGTCGAGCTAACGGACTTCTTGCCTTTCGAAACGTCGCTCATTTGATCCTCCCGCCGTCATCTCTCTCCCTTACAGATCCTTAATACAGGCTTGATTGGAGCGCGTGCAGTCGCGCCAGAGAAGTTCTCGCTAATCAACTACAAGAACTTGCAGGTGACGAAACAATACACACCCCTTAAAGTTGTGGATCGGGGTTGCGCACCATGGCTTATTGTTGATCAACTATTGATTGCAGGTTCCATGCGTTCAGCCCAAGGAGGAAGTCTTGAATATCAAGAACTGCGTTGGGTTACAGAAGAGCGCGCGTTGCTTCCTTACGGCGCTGGCGCTGACATCCTTGAGTCAAGGAGCGAACGCTGGCACTACCTTGCCCACGAACGTCATGTCGACCTGCTCTTTCACGTCGCAGGAATTCAGCGCCATATTCGAATCCGGCAGCGTCTCGAATAACGGCGGCGTTCTGCCGGCGAACAGTTTCTCGTTCGCACCGAACACGCTGTGTTCGTTCTACAAGTGGGCCGAGCAGATGTTCCTCTGGGTGGCGTCGCCGGTGCCTTCGCGACTGGGCAGCGGCTCCCACGTATTCGAATCCTCCATCTTCTTTGCCGTCTCGCCACTCGATTCGAACGGTCAGCGGAACCTTGTTCCCGCCGCGCCAGGGCGCTCCTTGCCGTTCCTGTCTTCTATCTCCCAGCGCGGAAGCAGAGGACAGGAGGTCGTGTTCGACAGCAAAGGGAAAGTCCACGACGTCATTCATCCGGCTGTCGGCCCGAACGGCAAGCTGCTGGCGCGCGACAAGGCGGGCCAGTCGGTGGAGATAGAGCGGGTTCAGGCGGCTGCAGACGGCAAGGCGGTCTTATTCGACAGGTCGAACAAGCAGATCGAATTCCAGGCGACGCCGGGAGGCGCGCCCATCTTGTTCAGCGACCGAGGCACGCCCCTGGGCTTGCGGCCGGAGACCGTGCTGGTGAACGGGCGTCCTCGCCTAGTGACGTCGTCGGGCGCGGTGATCGAGACCGAAGAGAGCCAGGCGGGCGGCGGCGCGTTGATGGCGCAGAACGGATCGCTGGTCTTCTATCTGCTCCAAGTGAACGATGTATGGGCCTACTTCAACACCGGGATGAACGACAACAAGATTACCAATCCCGTTCCGTCGACATTCCCGACCACGGGCGCCGCTCTGAGCCAGATCACCACCGTCGCGCAACAGGCACCGGCGCCGTTCACGCAATCCGCCTTCCCAGATAGCGTCGCGATGACCGTAGAGATCAAGTCGTCATGGATCGACGCGACCGGCCTTGCGAATCCGGGCGACTACATCACCATCGACGCGACGATTCCGACTTACAATCCTCCATTGACCCAGCCCAACAACGCCAAATCGGTTCAGTCGGGAACAAAACCGACCAAACTGGCGCTGCTCGGCATCCACATTGTCGGCAGCACGCTCGGTCATCCGGAAATGGTGTGGGCCACGTTCGAGCACGTCAACAACGCTCCCAATCCGCAATACACGTTCACCACGACATCGGGCGCAGTGGGCACACAGCCGGCAGACGGACCAGGCGGCTGGGTGTTGTCTTCAACCGGCGCAGCGGCTGCCAATCCGAACAACCAGCGAATAATGCCGAACGGCACTACCCTTGACGCGGTCCCCGGCCAAACGATCGGTCCAAGCGACATTGTCCGGATCGCCCCCTGGGGCACCGCCGCGAACGATCCCAATTTTACCGTCAACAACACCGACATCGTTTCGCTCAACCAGAACGTCGTGGGACTGCTGGCCGCGGGCGACGTGCGCCGGAACTACCTCCTGGTTGGCACGACTTGGGTGGCGAACGGCGGCCTGCCAAGCAAAGGCCCGGTGGTCGGCACACCGCAACTGGCTAACTCGACGATGGAAACCTTCCTCCAATTCGGCAGTTGCTTCGGATGTCATACCGATACCGACGGCAGCGGCATGCTCGGCACACAGGCTAATCCGGATGGCTTCAGCGGCGGTCTCAGCCACATCTGGGCTGCGATGCAGCCGCTGTTTCATTGAGTATCTAAAACGACCGCACGAGCTGGGAAAAAGGAATAGCCCATGAGTACGGCAGGGAATTGGAAGTGGGTGGCGACGAACTCGCCGGTGGCCAATTCCCGGACCGACGACATTTGGTTCTTCAACGAGCAGAAGGGCTGGCTCGTGAACAGCAACGGGCAAGTCAGCCAAACCTTGGACGGCGGCCATACCTGGACCCCTAGGAAATTCATCGATCCGAATACCAGCGGCTTCCCGTACCTACGTTGTACGGGCTGGGCGAACGAGCAAGTCGGCTGGGTCGGCGCGGTTACGACGTTCGACGCCGGTAACAAGGATTTCTTGAAATTCTGCTGCACCGAACCGTCGATGGCGGAGCAACCTGGGACAATATTTCAAACATGCCCGACAGCTCACCTGCCGGCATTTGCGGCATGTCAGTCGTCAACGAGAAGGTCGTCTACGGAGCCGGAACTAACGATCCGAACCTGCCGGGCCCGGGGCTCGTCAAGACCACGGATGGCGGCGCGACCTGGACGCACACGGATCTCAACCAGCACGCCGACAATCTGATCGACGTGTATTTTTCCGATGAGAACACCGGATGGATCGTCGGCGGCAAAAAGGATTCTTCGTGCCCCGCTGTCAAGCCTGGCTACGAAACACATCCGCAATATTCGCAGCTAAAGCCGGTGGTTCTAAAGACGACCGACGGCGGAGTCACATGGGTCAACAAGGCCGCAGGCGTTGCCGGTTTTGATTGCGGCGAGTGGGGCTGGAAGATTCAGTTTGTGGACGCCATGACGGGGTTTGTATCACTGGAGAACTTCTCGACGGCAGCAATTCTCAAGACGACGGATGGAGGAGAGACCTGGGTGCGCTTGCCGATCGTCGACAGCGCCGGTCAATCCATCAACATGGACCTCGAGGGCGTCGGTTTCATTGATGCGCAATCCGGCTGGGTCGGCGGCTGGGCCGACAATTTCGAGGGCCTCTTCAACAGCCTATCCGAAGACGGCGGCAAATCCTGGACCGCACAAAACAATGTGCCGGGCAATCCGAATACCGATCCGAGGATCAAGATCAACCGGTACCGGCTGCTCGGCCTCCCCGTTTCGACAGGGTATTGCAGTGGGGCGAGGGTTTACAAGCGCGCGGACCCTGCCGCACTCGACGCCGTCGTGGCCGCCGCGCGGATCTCGACCCCGCAACCACCAGGTCTGGCGCTGTCCCACACCTCCAACTTCAGCAGTCGTTCCGTCGAAATCACCTATGTGCTGCCGCATGACGCCAAAAGCGTGTTCGTGGGCATTTGGAATCACTTCGCCTTTCACGTGCGCACACTTGTCGGCAGTGAAAGCCAACGCGCCGGAAGGCACACCGTTACATGGGATGGCAGGGACGATGCGGGAAGGCCTCTTGGCGGCGATCTCTACATGTGCCGGATATCCGTCGACGGCAAAACAGGAGAAAGCCAGTCGGTTCGGTTGCCCAAATAGGCCACGACCATGGTCGACCGGCTGCGGTGGGGACGATCACATGCGTTTTGAGACAATGAGCGAAGACTGGAGTATCCGATGGCAGTGACTTGGGACACGATCGAGTCGTACTTCACCAATATGGACGTCGATCACATGAAGCGCGTATCGGTAAATTGGCCCAAGGTCCTCGATTTGCACGACGAGACAAGTGTTCTTTATTATGCCACGCAGGTTCATGCCTCAGTCGCCAGTGGACGCATGCCGATCGGTGAGCCGCGCTGGACTCCACAAATGGTGGCGGATTTCCTCGATTGGTGGCAAAGTCAGGCTCCGGGTGCGAAGCCGATTGTGTAACCGGCACGGCCCATCACGCGCGCCGGCATTGCCAGGAAACGGTTGTTGAGACACTTACAGCGCTGGTGTCTGGACGTGCGCGCACTGTGGCGCGCTTTGCAGGAATAACGGAGATGTCGTCCGGACCGGATCAAAGCAATTGGTATAGCCAGGGCATTCGACAAGCTGAGCAGGATGGGCTCATCCATTATGCGTACAAAAAAGCCGCCAATCAGTTCGTTGTTTCGGATGACTACGGCCACATTTGCCATGACGACGGGACGCCACTCCTACTGAAGTATACAAATACACGGCCACTTTCATTCATCGCTAGGCAAATCCTTGCTCTATACACGAACAGCGCAGATGTCCGGTTTCTGGAGTTGGGACCAGGGGCCGGCGTTGCGTGTGCAACCGTAGATCGCCTGTTACCTAGTGCAAAGATTGATACCATCTCCCTGACGCCACTCAACCCCTATTTGAGATTTCGCTGGGATGATGTGTACGATCACATGACGGAACCAAATTCGCGCGAAAAGTGCTTTCTGGGTTTTTATAGTTCATGTCGTCCCCCATTTGTGCGGAATCAATATATAGGACAGTTTTCACGAGAGATCAGCCTTCCAAAAGAGAGCTATCATTTCATTTACGAAAACCATGGCGCGATCTTTTATAACTTTCATCCAGATCGAAATAGCGACCTGATGGAGCTTTCCGGAGTGTCGATCTCCGTGGCTCTGTCGCTTTTGCGACGCGATGGGACGATGTTGATCATGGCCTCTGACGGCCGGCACAGAATGGAGGACGCACTTGAATCAATTACGACCAACACAGATGTAATTGTGACCTGCAAGCGAACATCGGCGTACCACAGTTTTCCCTGCATTGTAGCGAGAAACGAGAGTCCGCTATCGATGCGTCTTCGCGAGAGCAATAGAGGCTTATTGTCAAAATCGGAACGAATATTGCGATTGGACGCACAAACTTTGGAAGAAATCATTTCGAGGATTTGTCGACTGCGATAGTTGGCCGGATCATTTCTCTTGGCGACGCCGATGTAATGCTCTTCCACCTCGTGTTCCTTGAGCCGCACAGGTGTCAGCGGAACGACGATGTCGGCACCGGCGGAAGTCGCATATTTCGAGAAGCGGATCGTCTCTGATGGGTCGCGGTAGGGACACGGATTTCTCCGTGCCCCCCGCCCAGATCCGTACGTGCGGAACTACCGCATACGGCTCCTGCCTTGGGTCATGACGTATACCTTGGGTTGGGATGCGGATGACATGCGCGGACTTTCGGGATGTATCGCCCAATGAATCGTCGGAACCTTTCCCAGGTCATGCGAGAGCGCTGGCTGCGTCGACGAAGCGAGCGCATCCAAGCCCGGCAGACCTCGGCGCGGAACATGCCGAGCCGCTTCAGGTTCCCCGGTTCCCCGGGATCGCGTGGTAGTTCAGGTATCCCTGCATCACGCGACGGAGCCAAACGCCGGTCTCACCGATAGGCGCATGGCGGCGTTTCATCAGGTCATGTCGAATCGCACTCAGCGTCGCCCGCAAGCGAGAGGCGATGGTCACGCGCCGGATTGTGAAGTGCGGGTTTATGTCAATCGGCGTTGGACTGGGACCCCCCCGATCGGCGTCCAAAGGGGACCCCTTTGATCGGCGAGTCTTGATGGTAGCGCTCGCGGCGTCGGAGCTGGCCGGGGTTGCGGAGACGGCGCGAGCGCGGGTTGTTTGATCGTCGTCGCGGCTTTTAAAGCGCCAGCTGTCGTTACCGGTCTCGATGATGTCGCAGTGATGAGTCAGCCGGTCGAGCAGCGCGGTCGTCATCTTGGCATCGCCGAACACGACAGAGTACCCCTATTTTGGAACGGGTCGTGTCTCACGTCACGATCATCGACCCGCATCATTTTCTGTTCGGGCACCGGCTTGAGGTGCTGAAGGAGCGGTCGGGGCGCGGTCCTGCCTACATCGTTGTCGCGCTGCCGGACGGACGTCCGCGGGCGGTTCGGATCGCGTCGACCGATCTTGCCGAGACGTCGATCACTTCGCGCCCGAACGCCGCCGATCTGCCGTGCATCAGTGCACGGACGCTGATCCCATTGATGCAACATTTGAGCGCGAGTCTGGACCTTCTCGACGAGAAGGTGATTCGCGATGACCCACCGACCGCTTCCAGGTCGCGTTGCGTATCGACCCCTGCCGACCTTGGCAGATCCACCCGGCCGTCCGACGGCCGACGTTCCGCGCCTGTGGCCCAATCTGTCGACCGCGACGCAAACCCAGATTGCTCAAACAATCGCCGCGCTGATGCGGCGAATGCAAGCGATCCCCGGCACGCCCGGAAGGGGACTGGGTCGTGCTGATCAGCTCGAACATCGCTGACGAGCGGCTCACGACCGCACACCGAGCCAAGTTGGCCTATGTCTACGTGCGGCAGTCATCCGTGAACCAGGTGCGCCAGCATCAGGAGAGCACCGAGCTACAGTACCGCCTTGTCGACCGCGCCATCGGTCTAGGCTGGCCGCCTGAGCGCGTCCAGGTGATTGACGAGGACCTGGGCAAATCCGGTGCTGGCGGTGTGGATCGTCATGGTTTCCAGAAGCTCATTGCCGAGATCGGCCTTGGCAACGCCGGCCTTGTG
>NZ_JASAUS010000128.1:0-22123 GCF_029953005.1 Bradyrhizobium sp. Mp27
TTCGAACGCTCAGGTCAACCAAGCCGTTCCGATGACACTGCTGGGGCCCGGCGTCACGCGACGCCGCGGCCAGCCGCGCGCGTAGCCTGTGCGGTAAAATACGCGCTTACGATACGACCCGTTATGCTTCCCTCGTTGGCCGGCTGCTGATCGGCCTCCCGTTTGCAATGAGTGGCTTCGGCAAGCTCACCGCTTATGGTGCGACGACCGCTTACATCGCCTCTGCGGGATTGCCGGTGCCCCCGTTGGCATATGCGATCGCAGTTCTCGTCGAGCTCGGTGGCGGTCTCCTGCTGATCGCGGGCTATCAAGCCCGCTCGGTCGCGCTGGCGCTCGCCATATTCTCGTTGGCCGCGGCAGTCTCGTTCCACAACAACTTTGCCGACCAGAATCAGATGATCCACTTCCTCAAGAACGTGATGATGGCAGGCGGCCTGCTCCAGATCTTTGCCTTCGGTGCCGGTGCGCTCAGCCTTGACGCTCGCGTCTCGCGGAGCGGCGTCGCTGTCGCTCAGGCGGCGCACGCGCGTTGAATGGACGACCTTGCGGAAGACCCGTCGACCACGTCGGGTCTTCCGGCAGCGCCTTTGAAGCCCGATCAAGCGCACGCAACTGTTGCCCACGCCCTCAGGTTGTTCCATGCTGCTCCCACAAGGAGACGCCGTGGACGCCATCAATCCGAGCGTTGGGCTGACCGAGCTAGAGCGGATCGACCGCCTGCGGCTGATCCGCTCGGACAATGTCGGGCCGCGCACCTTCAAATCGCTGGTCGATCATTTCGGCAGCCCGCGCGCCGCGCTGGAGCGGCTGCCCGATCTGGCGCGCCGCGGCGGCGCGGCCCGTTCCGGGCGCATCTGTAGTGCCGATGAGGCGAAGGCCGAGCTCGCCGCGAGCCGCAAGTTCGGCATCGCCTGGCTGGCGCCCGGCGAGGACGGCTATCCGGCGCGGCTCGCCACGCTCGACGATCCGCCGCCGCTGCTCGCCGTGCGCGGCGACACCACGACGCTGATGCGGCCGATGATCGCGATCGTCGGCTCGCGCAACGCGTCCGGCGCTGGCCTCAAATTCGCCGGTCAGTTGGCCCGTGAGCTTGGCGAAGCCGGCTTCATCGTCATCTCGGGGCTCGCCCGCGGCGTCGACCAGGCCGCACACCGCGCCAGTGTCGAGAGCGGCACCATCGCGGTGCTCGCCGGCGGACATGACTGCATCTATCCGCCCGAGCATGGCGACCTGCTCGCCGCGATCCTCGATCACGCGGGCGCTGCGATCTCGGAGATGCCGCTCGGCCACGAGCCGCGCGCCCGCGACTTCCCCCGCCGCAACCGGCTGATCTCGGGCGCCGCGCTCGGCGTGGTCGTGGTCGAGGCGGCGCATCGCTCGGGCTCGCTGATCACCGCGCGCATGGCGGCCGAACAGGGCCGCGAGGTGTTCGCAATGCCCGGCTCGCCGCTCGACCCGCGCGCCGCCGGCACCAACGATCTGATCAAGCAGGGCGCAACGCTCGTCACCGAAGCATCCGACATCGTCAACGCAGTCGCACCGATCATGGAGCGTCCGTTGATGCATCCGGCGAGCGAGCCCGACAGCGAACCGTTCGAGAGCGATCCGCAATCACACGACCGCGACCAGATCACCGGCCTGCTCGGCCCCGCCCCAATCTCGATCGACGATCTCGTGCGGATGTCCGGCGCATCGCCCGCGATCGTGCGCACCGTGTTGCTGGAGCTCGAGCTTGCGGGGCGGCTCGAACGCCACGGCGGCGGTCTCGTCTCTCTTCTCTAGGTGTCGTTGCGCTCGTCGAAGCGCGTGCGCGCCGCCGCGATCTGCGCCTGGTGCTCCTTCGCCCATAGCCCAAGCGCCATCACGGGCTGCTGGAGCCCGCGGCCAAGATCGGTCAGCTCATAGTCCACGCGCGGCGGAATGGTCGGGAAGATCGTGCGCGTGACGAGGCCGTCGCGCTCCAGCCCGCGCAGGGTCAAGGTCAGCATCCGCTGCGAGATGCCGTTGATCATCCGCTTCAGTTCATTGAAGCGCTTGGGCCCGTCGCTCAGCATCATGATGACGAACACGCTCCATTTGTCGCCGACGCGCGCCAGGATCGAGGCGACCCCGCGGCAATCCGCGTGGTCGCGATCCGGCATCTGGGGAGCAGGAAAATCGGTGTGTGCAGGTCTCAAAGATGTGCCCATGGCTCAAAAAAGTGCGTTCTTGCGGGGAATTTGACAGTCACTCATGTAGTGCGGGTTACAAATCTATACCATAGGTGAACCCCAATGAAACTCCTCCATATCGACTCCAGCGTGCTCGGCCCCCACTCCGTCTCACGGCAGGTTTCCGCCGCCATCGTCGACCGTCTCAGGCAGGGGACACCGTCGCTCGACCTCGTCTATCGCGATTTGACGCAGATCCCGCTCGCCCACCTCTCCGGCTCGCACCTCGCGGCCGCGCAAGGCGCGCCGGCACCGGCGGAACTCGGACCCGACCTTGCCGCGAGCGCGGCCGTGCTCAACGAGTTCCTCGATGCCGATATCGTCGTGATCGGCGCGCCCATGTACAATTTTACGATCCCGAGCCAGCTCAAGGCCTGGATCGACCGCGTCCTCGTGGCGGGGAAAACGTTCAAATACGACGCGAACGGCCCGCAGGGTCTTGCCGGCAACAAGCGCGTGATCGTGGCGATCTCGCGCGGCGGCTATTACGGCCCGGGCACGCCCGCCGCCTCGCTTGAGCACCTCGAAACCTATTTGCGCGGCGTGTTCGCGTTCATGGGCATTACGAGCCCCGAATTCATCGTCGCCGACGGCATCCAGGTTGGCCCTGAGCATCGTGAGAAAGCGCTGGCCGGAGCGCTTCAGGCTGCCACCAGCCTGCAGGCGGCGTAACACTTACGCCGACACCAGCCGCCGCCGGACTCCGGCGGCGGCTGAGAATTCGACAGCGCTAAAACCAGGCGCCCTGAACGCCAAGAATGACGGCGACGAGCGAAATGAAAAGCCCGATGCCTGAGAAAAGTGCCACCCCGATGAACTCGGACGTGTCGGAGTGCTTGGCGGGAATGTCGGAATGTTCGGTGTAAATACGCGGTTCTGAAATCGACGAAGAAATACGAGCTGCCTTTGACATCGCGGGCTCCCTGAAAGTGAGTCTTATGACCCTGCCCGCAAAAGGGTCTTGGCAGCGCAAGCGAAGGTTCAACACCTCACGCAAGGTTCAGAGGAATACAGCCACCGAGGTGCCGGAACCGGCCGGCGCAACCGATGTCGTCGCGCCGACCGATTCAATTTTCGCAAACGTTGATCAGCCGCGATAGATCGGCGCGCCGCTCGGAGACGCCACCGCGCCGCCGTCGACGAAGATCTCCTGGCCCTGTATGTGCGCTGAATCATCCGAGGCGAGGAACAGCACCGTCTTCGAGATGTGATCTGGTTCACCAATGCGCCCCAACGGGGTCGACAGCGCGATGCGATTCTCGAACGCCTTCTCCGCTTCGGGCGTTGCGATCGCGGCGCCCCAGATCGGCGTGCGGATCGCGCCCGGCGCGACCACATTGACGCGGATGCCGCGCGGCGACAGCTCTGAAGCCATGATCCGCGCCATCGCACGCACGCCGGCCTTGGCGGCGCCGTAGGCCGAATAGCCGGGAATGCCGAGCACGGAGATCACCGAGCCGTTGAGGATGATCGAGGCATTGTCGTTGAGATAGGGCAGCGCCGACTGCACCGTGAAGAACACGCCGGTGAGGTTGGTGCTGATGACCTTCTCGAACACCTCGAGCGTCGCCGAACCGAGCGGCGTGCCGCCGGGAATGCCGGCATTGGCAAACACGATGTCGAGCTTGCCGAATTTTTCGGCGCCCTTCTTGATCGCAGCTTCGGTCGCGGCAATGTCGGTGGCGTCGGCTGCGACCGCGAACCCGTTCGGGCCAAGCTCCTTCGCCGCGGCCTCAAGCGTCTCCTTGTTGCGCCCGGTGATGATCACCTTCGCGCCTTCGGCCACGAACAGCTTTGCCGTCGCCAGGCCAATGCCGCTGTTGCCGCCCGTAATCAATGCCGTCTTGTTCTTCAGTCTCACGCTCGTCTCCAGTGGTTGCATCATAAAACCATGTTGCCATCTAAGGCATATGGTTTTATGATGCAACCACACAAGCGCGTGATCGGCACCGAAATCGGGCGAACGCGACAGGACCGGGACGATGGTGAAACGAACGAGCTTCGAGGGCGATTCCTGCCCGATCGCGCGGTCGCTGGAAGCGATCGGCGACTGGTGGTCGCTGCTGATCATTCGCGAGGCGCTGTTCGGCCTGCGCCGCTTCGGCGAGTTTCAGAGCAAGCTCGGCATGGCCAAGAACATTTTGGCGGCCCGGCTGCGCTCACTCGTGGACCACGGCATTCTGGCCACCGCCCCCGCCTCCGACGGCAGCGCCTATCAGGAATATGTGCTGACGCCGAAAGGCCGCGGCACCTTCCCGATCCTCGTGGCGCTCCGGCAATGGAGCGAGGAGTTCGACGATCACCCCGAGCAGATCGCGACGATTCTGATCGATCGCGAGAAAGGCCGCCCGATCAAGAAGCTCGAAATGCACGCCGAGGACGGGCGATTGCTCACGCCCGCGGACACGATGGTGAAGCTGCGCCCGGCACCGCGGCGACGGTCGGCTGGATAAAGTAGCCTTGCGTAGCCCGGATGGAGCGAAGCGCAATCCGGGGTTGGCATCCCGCGGCACGAGTCCCCGGATTACGCTTCGCTCCATCCGGGCTACGGCCGCTACGATCTCAAACGCCGCTACGACAGCTTGCGCTTGCTCCGCAGCCGCAGGTGCTCGTCCGCCTCCAGCTTGGTCATCCCCAGGAGATAATGCAGCACGTCGAGCTTGTGGCGCTCGGCGAGCTTGCGCAACGCCCCGACCTGCTCGGCGATGAAGGCGACGGCCTCATCGACGCCGCCCTCCCCTGGTTCCTCACCGCGCGAGCCCCCCGGCGCGCCTGATGCGGCGCGCGCCCGTTTCTTTCCTGGCTTAGTCACCAGACCCCACCCGAATCCATGCCCCGGGAGGACTCTACGCCGACATTGACCGCAACTCCAAGGTGGTATTTTGCAACTTTCTCGATATGAAACTTTTCCCATTCAGGTTGCTTTCAACACCCCTCGATTTGACAGCGAGGGCCTCACCACCCATGTTCGGGTCGAAACGGCCGATCCGAATCTCATCGAAAGCGGCTCGTAATTTCCCCGTAAGTTACTGGAACTACATGAATATCGTCATTGTGGAGTCGCCGGCGAAAGCCAAGACGATCAACAAGTATCTGGGCTCGTCCTACGAGGTTCTGGCCTCGTTCGGCCATGTCCGCGACCTCCCGGCGAAGAACGGTTCCGTCGATCCGGACGCAAATTTCAAGATGATCTGGGAGGTCGACCCCAAGGCGGCCGGCCGGCTCAACGATATCGCCAAGTCCCTGAAGAACGCCGACCGCCTGATTCTGGCGACCGACCCTGATCGCGAGGGCGAGGCCATCTCCTGGCACGTGCTGGAGGTGCTGAAGGAAAAGCGCGCGCTGAAGGATCAGAAGATCGAGCGCGTGGTGTTCAACGCCATCACCAAGCAGGCCGTCACGGATGCGATGAAGAATCCGCGCCAGATCGACGGCGCGCTGGTCGACGCCTACATGGCGCGCCGGGCGCTGGACTATCTGGTCGGCTTCACCCTCTCCCCCGTGCTGTGGCGCAAGCTGCCGGGCGCCCGCTCGGCCGGCCGCGTGCAGTCGGTGGCGCTGCGGCTGGTCTGCGACCGCGAGCTCGAAATCGAAAAGTTCGTGCCGCGCGAATACTGGTCGCTGATCGCGACCCTGCTGACGCCGCGCGGCGACGCCTTCGAGGCGCGGCTCGTCGGCGCCGACGGCAAGAAGATCCAGCGGCTCGACGTCGGCAGCGGCGCGGAAGCCGAGGACTTCAAGAAGGCGCTGGAAGCAGCCGCCTATGCCGTGACCGCGGTCGATGCGAAGCCGGCCCGGCGCAATCCGCAGGCGCCTTTCACCACCTCGACGCTGCAGCAGGAAGCCAGCCGCAAATACGGCTTTGCGCCCGCGCACACGATGCGCATCGCCCAGCGCCTTTATGAAGGCATCGACATCGGCGGTGAGACCACCGGACTCATTACTTATATGCGTACCGACGGCGTGCAGATCGATCCGTCCGCGATCACCCAGGCGCGCAAGGTGATCGGCGAGGATTACGGCAACGCCTATGTGCCGGAGGCCCCGCGCCAGTATCAGGCCAAGGCCAAGAATGCCCAGGAAGCGCACGAAGCGATCCGTCCGACCGACATGTCGCGCCGCCCCGACAGCATGAGCCGCAAGCTCGATGCCGACCAGGCGCGACTCTATGAGCTGATCTGGAAGCGCACCATCGCGAGCCAGATGGAATCGGCCGAGCTCGAGCGCACCACCGTCGACATCACCGCGAAGGCCGGCGGCCGCACGCTGGAGCTGCGGGCGACGGGCCAGGTCGTCAAGTTCGACGGCTTCCTCGCGCTCTACCAGGAAGGCCGCGACGACGAGGAAGACGAGGATTCGCGCCGCCTGCCCGCGATGAGCCCGAACGACGCGCTCAAGCGGCAGTCGCTCGCCGTCACCCAGCACTTCACCGAGCCGCCGCCGCGCTTCTCGGAGGCCTCGCTGGTCAAGCGCATGGAAGAGCTCGGCATCGGCCGTCCCTCGACCTATGCCTCGATCCTGCAGGTCCTGAAGGACCGCGGCTACGTCAAGCTGGAGAAGAAGCGCCTGCACGGCGAGGACAAGGGCCGCGTCGTGGTCGCCTTCCTCGAGAGCTTCTTCAGCCGCTACGTCGAATACGACTTCACCGCCAATCTGGAGGAGCAGCTCGACCGCATCTCCAACAACGAGATCTCCTGGCAGCAGGTGCTGAAGGACTTCTGGACCGGCTTCATCGGCGCCGTCGACGAGATCAAGGATCTGCGCGTCGCCCAGGTGCTCGACGTGCTCGACGACATGCTGGGCCAGCACATCTATCCGCCCCGCACCGATGGCGGCGATATCAGGCAGTGCCCGAGCTGCGGCAACGGCCGGCTGAATCTCAAGGCCGGCAAGTTCGGCGCTTTCGTCGGCTGCTCGAACTATCCGGAATGCCGCTACACCCGCCAGCTCGCCGCCGACAGCGAGACCACCGCCGACCGTTCGCTCGGCCAGGACCCCGATACGGGTCGCGATGTCTGGGTCAAGGCCGGCCGCTTTGGTCCCTACATCCAGCTCGGCGAGCCCAAGGATTACGAGGAAGGCGAGAAGCCGAAGCGCGCGGGCATCCCGAAGGGCACCTCGCCGGGCGACGTCGAGCTCGAGCTTGCGCTGAAGCTGTTGTCGCTGCCGCGCGAGATCGGCAAGCATCCGGAGACCGGTCAGCCGATCACGGCAGGACTCGGCCGCTTCGGGCCGTTCGTGAAGCACGAGAAGACCTACGCCAGCCTGGAGAGCGGCGACGAGGTCTTCGACATCGGCCTCAACCGCGCGGTGACGCTGATCGCGGAAAAGGTCGCCAAGGGCCCGAGCCGCCGCTTCGGCGCCGACCCCGGCAAGGCGATCGGCGATCATCCGACGCTGGGCACCGTCACGGTGAAGAGCGGCCGTTACGGCGCCTATGTCACGGCAGGCGGCGTCAACGCGACGATCCCGGCCGAGTTCGAAAAGGACACCGTCACGCTGCCGCAGGCGATCGCGCTGATCGACGAGCGCGCGGCCAAGGGCGGCGGCAAGACCAAGGCGAAGAAAGCCGCGAAGCCGGCCAAGGCCAAGAAGGCTGCGGAGAAGGCTGCGGACGGCGATGACGCCGCGCCGAAACCGAAGAAACCGGCCGCCAAGAAGGCGGCCAAACCCAAATCCGAATCCACCAGCAAGGCGCGCGCCGCCGTGTCGTCGACCGCAAAAACGTCGCCGACCAAGGCCGCCGCCCCCAAGGCTCCGGCCAAGAAGAGTGCCGGCAAGACCTAGATCAAGAATTAGAGGTTAAGTGAAACGCAAGAATGACCATGGCTTTCCCGACCGGAGCGCCATCGTCGCCTTCATCAAGGCAAATCCCGGAAAGGTCGGGACCCGCGAAATTGCGCGCGAGTTCGGCCTGAAGAACGCCGATCGCATCGAGCTCAAGCGCATGCTGCGCGAGCTCGCCGACGACGGCACCATCAAGAAAAAACGCCACAAGGTTTCCGAGCCGGACGCGCTCCCGTCGACGCTGGTCGCCGACATCACCGGCCGTGACAGTGACGGCGAGCTGATCGCCTCTCCCACCGAATGGGACGAGGTCGAAAGCGGCGAACCGCCAAAAATCCTCATCGTCATGCCGCGCCGGCCAAAGCCCGGCACCGCGGCCGGCATAGGCGATCGCGCGCTGCTGCGCGTCGAGCGCTCGGACGAGACCGAAGGCCCGGCCTATCGCGGCCACATCATCAAGGTCTTCGACAAGACGAAGAGCCGCATCCTCGGCGTCTTCCGCAGCCTGCCTGAGGGCGGCGGACGGCTGGTCCCGGTCGACAAGAAGTCCGCCGACCGCGAGCTGAACATCGCCGCAGCCGACGCGCACGGCGCCCAGGACGGCGACCTCGTCAGTGTCGATATCGTCCGCACCCGCAGCTTTGGGCTGGCCTCCGGCCGGGTCAAGGAGAAGCTCGGATCGGTCAAGTCGGAGAAGGCGATCAGCCTGATCGCGATCTACGCGCACGACATCCCCCTGCAGTTCCGGCCCGCGGCAGAGCGTGAAGCCGAAGCGGCAGAGCCGGCCAATCTGAAGGGACGTGAAGACTGGCGCGACGTGCCGCTCGTCACCATCGATCCGCCGGATGCGAAGGATCACGACGACGCGGTGCATGCGCAGCCCGATCCTGATCCGAACAACAGAGGCGGCTTCATCGTCGATGTCGCCATTGCCGATGTCAGCTTCTACGTGCGGCCGGGCACCGCGCTCGACCGCGACGCGCTTGATCGCGGCAACTCGGTCTATTTCCCCGACCGCGTCGTGCCGATGCTGCCCGAGCGCATCTCCAACAATCTCTGCTCGCTGGTGCCGGGCGAGCCGCGCGGCGCGCTCGCGGTGCGCATGGTGCTCGGCCCCGATGGTCGCAAGCGCTCGCACAGCTTCCACCGCATCCTGATGCGCTCGGCGGCGAAACTGAATTATGCGCAGGCGCAGGCCGCGATCGACGGCCGTCCCGACGACACCACCGGCCCCCTGCTCGATCCGATCCTGAGGCCACTCTATGCCGCCTATGCCTGCGCCAAGCGCGCGCGCGACGAACGCGATCCGCTCAATCTCGATCTGCCCGAGCGCAAGATCCTCCTGAAGAGCGACGGCACGGTCGATCGCGTCGTCGTGCCTGAGCGTCTCGATGCGCACAAGCTGATCGAGGAGTTCATGATCCTCGCCAACGTCGCGGCAGCCGAGATGCTGGAGAAGAAGTCTCTCCCGCTGATCTACCGCGTGCATGACGAGCCGACGCTGGAGAAGGTCCACGCCCTCGCGGAGTTTCTGCAGACGCTGGACGTTCCGTTCGCGAAAGGCGGCGCGCTGCGGCCCGCTTTGTTCAACCGCGTGCTGGCGCAGCTCGAAGGCCACGACCACTTCCCGCTGGTGAGCGAGGTCGTGCTGCGCGCCCAGGCCCAGGCCGAATATTCCGCCGAGAACTACGGTCATTTCGGCCTGAACCTGCGCCGCTACGCGCATTTCACCTCGCCGATCCGCCGCTATGCCGACCTCGTCGTGCACCGCGCGCTGGTCCGCGCGCTCGGCCTCGGCGAAGGCGCCCTGCCCGACAGCGAGACGCCGGAAAGCCTCGGCGAGGTCGCAGCCCATATCTCGGTGACCGAGCGGCGCGCGATGAAGGCGGAGCGCGAGACCGTCGACCGGCTGATCGCCCATCACCTCGCCGACCGCATCGGCGCGAGCTTCCAGGGCCGCGTCTCCGGCGTCACCCGCGCCGGCCTGTTCGTCAAGCTCGCTGAGACCGGCGCCGACGGCCTGATCCCGATCCGATCCCTTGGCACGGAATATTTCAACTATGACGAGAGCCGGCACGCGCTCGTCGGCACGCGCAGCGGCACCATGTATCAACTCGGCGACGTCGTCGACGTCCGCCTGATCGAAGCGGCCCCCATCGCGGGCGCGCTGCGCTTCGAGCTGCTGTCGTCCTCCAGCGAGACCGCGCCGCGCGACCGCAGGCGTCCCGGCCCACAACGCCGCCCCTCGTTCAAGGCACATCCTGGACGCAGTCCGGATAAAAAACGCAAGCCGCCGAAGCAAAAGTCCGGCAAACCCAAGAAGGGCAAGGGCAAGAACAAGGGAAAAGGCGGGGGTCAGAAGGGCAAGGCATGGTGACGACGAGCACGGCCCCAAAGATCTGGACGCGAGAGACCGGCCTCGCCGAGAAGCGCGACGTCTGGACGGCCATGAAGCGCGGCTTTCGCAGCCGCTGCCCGCGCTGCGGCGAGGGCAAGCTGTTCCGTGCTTTCCTCAAAATCGCGGACAATTGCTCGGTCTGCGGCCTCGACTTCACGCCGCACCGCGCAGACGATCTGCCGGCCTATCTCGTGATCGTCATCGTCGGCCACATCGTGGTGCCCACGATCCTCTGGATCGAGACCAACTACGCCACGCCGGTCTGGCTCAGCTTCGCGGCCTATCTGCCCTTCACCTTCGTCGCCTCGCTCGCGCTGCTCCAGCCGGTCAAGGGAGCTGTGGTCGGCTTGCAATGGGCTCTGCGCATGCACGGCTTTGACGACAACCCTCCGGATGGTATTCCGCCGGTCTAAGCAAATAATCAAAAAGCGGTTTGGGTGAGGACATGACGGATACGTCGCAGGGAGCCGAGAAGGCCAAGATCCACGAGGGCAAGGAAGCCGACCACCACCCCTATTTCCGCCCCCGCGATGCGGCGACGCTGATCCTGGTCGATCGCAGCGGCAGCATTCCAAAAGTCCTGGTCGGCAAGCGCCACGACAAGGTGGTGTTCATGCCCGGAAAGTTCGTCTTCCCCGGCGGCCGTGTCGACAAGGACGACTACCGCGTGCCGTGTGCTGCACCCATCACCGCCGAGC
Organism: Bradyrhizobium sp. Mp27; assembly: GCF_029953005.1. Lineage (NCBI taxonomy): Bacteria > Pseudomonadati > Pseudomonadota > Alphaproteobacteria > Hyphomicrobiales > Nitrobacteraceae > Bradyrhizobium > Bradyrhizobium sp. Mp27. The sequence continues at coordinate 11,094 of NZ_JASAUS010000128.1, forward strand.
TGGAGGCCAATCTCGCCAAGGGCAGCCCGAAGACCCCGGCGTCGCGCGCAAAGTCGCTGGCGATTGCCGCAATCCGCGAGGCCTGCGAGGAGACCGGCCTCTGCCTCGGACGCAAGACCGAGGGGAAAGCAAAACTCGAGGGCGCCTGGAAGCCGTTCGCGGATGCGGGCCTGCTGCCCGACCCCTCAAGCCTGTTCCTGATCGCACGCGCGATCACCCCGCCCGGCCGCGTCAAGCGGTTCGATACCCGCTTCTTCACCGCGGACGCTTCCGCGATCACCCACCGCGTCGAGGGGGTGATCCATGCGGATGCCGAGCTGGTCGAGCTGGTCTGGGTCGAGCTCGGCTCAAAGCCGCTCGCCGATCTGCATCCGATGACACGCAACGTGCTCAACGAGCTCGACACCCGCCTTGCCACCGGCCCGCTCCGTCACGATGCGCCGGTGCCGTTCTTCCATTTCTACGGCGGCAAGATGCAGAAGGATATCTTGAGCTGATCCAGCCGCCGAACTCTCCAGGCTCGTTCACGCGATCAGCAAACTCAGCGCGGCACCTCTGAAAGCGCGGTCTTCGCTGCCACCTTGTCCGTGGCCGATCGCCCAGCGCTGCGGCCACACAAGCTGCTCCAACCCTCGCGCCGTCGCAGAGGTGAAGGACGACCAACGCGGGGAGCCATGATGGCGGTACAGGAGAGCGCCGGGGCCCATATCCGGATAGAGCGTAACGTGAATATCGAAACCGTCGCCCGCCGGAAGATCAGGTCCGAACCAATAGGTTGGGCTTCGCCCCGCCTCACGCCCCAGAGTTTGCTTCGGTCCCCTGAGACCAAGCCAGAACGGCGCGATCGAACCAGGCGCGAAGGCCGTGAAAATCGTCTGAGCTGATGCGACATCGGTCGCGGCGCTATCTCCCACCAGTCTCAGCTCGATCCGCCGCCCGCTCTCCACACGTCCGCTGAACGGCGCTTCGGCTTCCCCGAGCGGCAGCTCCCTCCACCGGGCGGGATCAGGATCGCGCAGCGGCCATTCCATCCTCTCCCTGACAACGCCGTCGATATCGAGCACCTGATAACGCAGGCCTTCCTCGTCAAGCGCCGCTTGAACGCAATGCAGATACTCGACGCCTTCCGGCATCCTGTGAGCCGTTCCCGCGCCCGCAGTGCAGATCTGCAGGACACCGCGATGCGCCTGAACGTCGAAGGCGAGGATGTGGCTGCACAGATAGGCGAGCACGTTTTCGTTCACCAGGATGTCCCAGAACGGGCGGGCGTATTCGTGGCCGATCTCGCGCTGATACGTCCCGGTAAAGCCGTTGATCGGAAACACCGGGTGATGACCAAGGACGAGCTTGTGCCGTGCGTCGCCATGTTCTCTGAGCGTTGTTTCCAGCCACGCGAGCTCGACATGGCCCTCACCTCCCAGGCCGCTCCAGAGCGTGTTGACGAACACCATCAGGAGGTCGCCGCGCCGCACGAAGTAGGAGAGGCTCGCCTGTCCCGGCGGTCCATTTTTCGGCAGCTCGAGCACCGCACGAAACACCGCCTCGCTCATCAAATCATAGGTCGTGTGATTGCCGGTTGTGTGCCACATCGGAATGGCCGCACGGTCGAGCCATGCCATTTCCGTATCCAGCCAATAGCGCCACTGCGCGCGCAGCGCGTCCGGATCCGGCGTCAGTCCGATGATTTCATCGCCCGGGAAGAGAACGAATTCAGGCTGCGGTCTCAGGCGTTGAACGACCGCATTGACCGAGGCGAAGGTCTTTTCGTGCAATGCACCCGGCACGCCCGAACAGGAGTCGCCATACAACAGGAACTGGTGGCCCTTGCCGCGCGGTAGAAGCGCGGGAATGGAATTATTCGCTGAGGTCATGGTCTTCCATTGCGGTGTTCGGCCACGAGGATGGCAATTTCCGCAACGGGTAGCAACAGGCCGTGGCGAGACCTCAATCAGGAATCATCAGGCTCGGTGCCGACATAGTCGCGCGCCGGCAGTTTCAGGACGCGGCCGATCTCGCTTGCGAGCTTGTCCGCCTCCTCGCGCCTGGTGAAGCTCTGAAGCGTGATCGGCTCGGTGCCACTGTTGCCGCAGAGATTGACGTCGTAGGTCGTCAGATCCGCATCATAGTCGTCGGTGATGCTGACGAAGTGATAGTCGGCGAGATCGCGCTGGCTGCGGATATTGAGCGGGCCGAACTGCCTGGTGATGACGATCTGGCGCAGCGTCTCGTTGAGCACGACGAACGTGCGGTACGTCAGCAGGATGATTCCGGGGATGCCGACGAGCAGTCCCAACCCCGTGAACACCAGCACCGGCACGAGATCATCGGCGAGCCGGCCGAAGCCGGAAAAATCCTGGCGCAGGCCGAGCGCGACATTCCACAAGAGATAACCGCTCGCGGCCAGCAGCGGCAGCGACAGCAGCCGGCCGACCCAGGGCATGGACCGGTCGATGCGAACGGTGCCGCCGTCCACGGTCATTGCGCCTGCCATTGAAGGTCTCCTCACGGGTCCTGGCTTGGTCGGGGCGAGCGCGGGATTGGTTCGATGCCGGCGTCTTCACCAGAAGTCGTCATGCCCTCGCCGCTGCGCGCGCCCCGGAATGACGTGATTGTGCTGAGCATGTCGCGAAAAACGAAAAAATCTTCCCGCCTCCCCCAATGGCGGAGTTCCCAGGCGTCCCTATGTCTTCCCCAACGACACCCAGAACGGATACGGGGCGATGGCACAACGGCAACTCAAGCTTGGCGCGTTCATGCGCCCGATCAGCATCCACACCGGCGCCTGGCGCTATCCGGGGGCCTGGCCGGACGCCAATTTCAACTTCGGCCATATCAAGACGCTGATCCAGAAGCTCGAGGCCGGCAAGTTCGACGCCTTCTTCATGGCCGATCACCTCGCCGTGCTGAACATGCCGGTCAATGCGCTCAAGCGCAGCCACACCGTGACCTCGTTCGAGCCGTTCACGCTGCTGTCGGCGCTGTCCGCCGTCACCGAGCGCATCGGCCTGATCGCGACGGGCTCGACGACGTTTGACGAGCCCTACCACGTGGCACGCCGCTTCGCCTCGCTCGACCATCTCAGCGGCGGCCGCGCGGGCTGGAACATCGTCACCACCTCGAATCCGGACGCGGCGCTGAATTTCGGCCTCGACGACCACATGGAGCATGCCGAGCGCTACAAGCGCGCCCGCGAGTTCTACGACGTGGTCACGGGCCTCTGGGATTCCTTCGCCGACGACGCCTTCGTGCGCGACGTCGACAGCGGCGTGTTCGTCGATCCCGCGAAGATGCACGTGCTCGACCACAACGGCAAATATCTGAAGGTGCGCGGCCCCCTCAACATCGCGCGGCCCGTGCAGGGCTGGCCGGTGATCGTGCAGGCCGGCGCATCGGAGGACGGCAGGCAGCTTGCGGCGGAGACGGCGGAAGCCGTGTTCACCGGCGGCGGCCCCCTCGCCGACGGCCAAAAACTCTATGCCGACATCAAGGGCCGCATGGAGAAGATCGGCCGCGACCCTGAACACCTCAAGATTCTTCCCGGCGCCTTCGTCGTGGTCGGCGACAGCGTCGATGAGGCCAAGGAGAAGCGCGCGCTGCTCGACAGCCGCGTGCATTACGACAGCGCCATCGCCTCGCTCTCGGTCATCCTCGGCACGGACGCCTCGGGCTTCGATCCGGACGGGCAACTGCCGGAGATTCCGGAGACCAACGCCAGCAAGAGCGGCCGCCAGCGCATGGTCGACCTCGCCAGGCGCGACAAGCTCACCGTGCGCCAGCTTGCCCAGCGCGTCGGCGGCTATGGCGGGCTGTCCTTCGTCGGCACGGCCAAGACCATCGCCGACCAGATGGAGGAATGGCTGGTCGGGCGCGGCTCTGACGGCTTCAACATCATGTTCCCGTTCCTGCCCGCCGGCCTCGACGATTTCGTCGACAAGGTGGTACCGGAGCTGCAGCGGCGCGGGATTTTCCGCAAAGAGTATGAAGGGGCCACTTTGAGGGAGAATCTGGGCCTGCCACGGCCGAAAAACCGATTCTTCGAGGCGTAATGGGACCGTTTTGGGTGGTTTTCCGCCCTAGAGCCCCGTTCGGGGCTCTAGGTTGTTGTTTTTGACGCGTTTTCTTGACGCGAACCGATGCCCACTTCGCTCGAAAACGCTTCGAAACCTTGACATCAGGCGGTTTCTGGCTAGGTTGCCGGCCAACGCGGGCCGTTTGGCCGGCTCCAGATTCCCTTCATTCTTGAGGTTCTGAACATGGCCAAAGCGGTCACCATCAAGGTCAAGCTCGTGTCCTCGGCTGACACCGGCTTCTACTACGTCGCCAAGAAGAATTCGCGCACCATGACCGACAAGCTGGTCAAGAAGAAGTACGATCCGGTCGCGCGCAAGCACGTCGAATTCCGCGAAGCCAAGATCAAGTAAGAAGATCAAGTAAGATCGCGGAATAAGCTACGGACTTTTGACGGGGCCTCACGGCCCCGTTTTATTTTGCCGCTCACGTCTCGGACGGCCAGCTCAATCGTTGCGTAACGCGGTGTCGGACCGAACACGCGTCACTTCGGCTGCATCGATCGGGGCAGCGGCACCACCCCAGCTATTTCTGACAAAGCTGAGCACCGCCGCGACCTGGCGATCATCGAGCTGCCAACCGTAGGACGGCATGCCGGGTGCCGTCGGCTCGGCCTTGGTGCCGACGCTTCGCGCACCACGGAGCACCATTCGGATTGCCGTTGTCGGATCATTCGAGTGCACCATCGTGGACTCTGCGAGGGCGGGAAACAGGTGTGGAACGCCCTTGCCTTCGATCCCGTGGCAGGCGGAACATTGGTCTCGGTAGATCGCGCCTCCGGCCGCCATCACGTTCGCATCCACCGGGGCAAGCCTCGCCTCATCCCTGTTGCCCGGCAATGATTTCAGATACGTCGCAATAGCCTTCGTATCCTCATCCTTCATCCTGGACGTCGACAGCTCGACGGCCTCCGCCATCGGCCCTGTCGCAGCGGTAGCGCGATTGTGCCCCGTCTTGAGGTAGAGCGCGACATCGTCTGCCGTCCAACTGCCCAGTCCTGTCCGCCGGTTGTTGGTGATGTCAGGCGCCGACCAGCCCTGGAGATTTGCTCCCTGCAGATATTGATCGGTTCGATCGCCTCCAAGCAGCGTCTTCGGCGTGTGACAAGCTCCGCAATGCGCTGGCCCGTCGACGATGAACTTGCCGCGATTCCATTCGGCGGATTTGGTCGGTTCCGGCTTGTATTCACCTGCCGTGAAGTAGAGCGCGTTCCACACGATCATCGTTGAGCGGATATTGAATGGAAACGGAAGCGTATCCGCGTTGCGCGAATTTCGGACCGGCTCCAGCGAAGTCAGATAGGCCCGGATCGCCATCACATCGTCACGCGACATCCGGGTGTACGCATTGTAAGGCATGGCCGGATAGAGATGCGCGCCGGTTCGTCCGATACCCTTTCTCACCGCGGCATCGAATTGATCGTCGCTCCAGGCTCCAATGCCCGTTTCGAGATCGGGCGTGACATTGGGCGATATGATGTTGCCGAACGGCGTTTCGATCGGCCGCCCGCCCGAAAACGGCTTGCCGCCGGGAACGGTATGGCAGCCGGCACAGTCCGACAGGATCGTCAGATAGCGCCCGCGTTCGATCTGGGTGAACTCTTGCATGTTTGCGGAGCCGGCATGCGCGCGGCCAGCCAGCGACGCCGAAACGAGCGCTGCGCAAACGAGCGTGCGCACGCGAGGAATCCTACGCATCGACCAGCCTTCCGGGATTCTTGAGGTACTGGTTCCGGATCGCGGCCGCCGACCAATAAGCGAGCGCGCCGACCGTGAGCGTCGGGTTGTAGCCGGCGTTCTGCGGAAAGGCGCTTGCCCCCATCACGAACAGATTCGGGACATCCCAGCTCTGCAGATATTTGTTGAGGACGCTTGTCTTGGGATCGGCCCCCATGATCGCACCGCCGTTGAGATGCGTCGTCTGGTAGGTCGTTATGTCGTATGGCGCGGTCCGATACTGCACGGCGAGCTTTTCAGCGCCCATCGCCTTGATGATCTCGGCGAACTTGTCGGTGAGAAACTTGTTCTGCTTGATCTCGTTCTCCTTGAGATCCATCGTGATCCGCATCAGCGGACGCCCGAACCGGTCCTTATAGGCGGGGTCGAGATCCAGGTAGATGTCGCGGTAGGCGTAGAAGCTGCCATGCACACCGGTGCCGGGCTTGACCGTGCTGAGATAATTGTCCTTCACCGCCTTCTTCCAGTCGGCGCCCCATGCCGGCGTTCCCGGCGGCGTCAGGGTGCTTTCGATCGGACGAGCACCTGTCTGCACCTGGCCGACATAGCCGCCGCCCACGAAACCATGCGGCCCGTGATCAAAATTGTCGCCGTTGAACTCGTCGACGCACATCCCGATCGAACCTGACGCGATGAACGGGTTGAAGTTGAACTTCTTGTTGTCGAAGAAGCCGTTGACCGACGAGATCGTCTGGTGGGTGTAGTTTCGGCCGACGACGCCAGTGTTGGTGACGGGGTCGTAGGGCTGCCCGATTTGCGAATGCAGAAGAAGCTGCACATTGAACATCGTGTAAGCCGACAGGATCACGAGGTCGGCCTGCTGTTCCCACTCCTCGCCGCTGGAGTCGACGAATGTCACGCCGGTGGCGCGCTTGCCCGAACGATCGACATTGATCCTGACAACCTCTGAATTGTCGCGAAGGCTGAAGTTCGATTTTCGAATGAGATGCGGCAGGATGGTTGTTTGCGGGCTAGCCTTGGAATAATTGCCGCAGCCGAACCACTCGCAGAAGCCACAATAGGTGCAGGGGCCAAGGCGCATGCCCAGCGGGTTCGTATAGGCTTGAGAAAGATTGCCCGACGGCTGCGGGAACGGCTTGTAACCAAGCTCGCGCGCGGCTTTCCCGAACAGCGTATGGCTGAACGGCTGGGCCTGCGCCGGGGTCGGATAAGGACGGGACCGCGGCCCTTCGAACGGATTGCCGCCGTCCATGATCTTGCCGCGCAGATTTCCGGCCGTCCCCGACGTGCCGCACAGATATTCGAAGCGATCGTAATGCGGCTCGAGATCTTCATAGGTGATCCCCCAATCCTGGATCGTCATATCCGGGGGCAGGAACGCTGCGCCATAGCGTTCGGTCAGATGTGTCTTCAGCACGAAATCCGACGGGAGAAACCGCCACATTTCGGCATTCCAGTGCACGCCCCCGCCGCCGACGCCATTCGGCGGCATGAACGCGCCCCAGCTCCGGATCGGCAGCGCCGTCTGGTCCATCTTGTTGCGGAACGTGAACGTCAGCTGGTCCGGACGCAGGAACAGCTCGTGCCGGATGCGATAACGAAGTTCGTCCTGCATGTAGCCCGGCGGAAAATCCGTCGGCGCGTCGCGCCATGGACCGCGCTCGAAAGCGATGACCTCGAGCCCCTCGTCGGTCAGCTCGTTAGCCATGATCGCGCCGGTCCAGCCGAAACCGACGATGACGACGTCTTTCCTGGGAAGCCTTCGAGACATGCTACGACCTCGTCCATTGCGCGTTGCCGGTCATGCCAACCGGCGGCAACGGAAAGCGCTCGTTGTGGCGGTTCACCCAATCGAGATAGTTGTAGCGCGCGCCCGGATAGCCGATCATCTTCCACGCGACCATGTCGCGGTTGCCGCCATAGATCGGGTCCGCGAAAAATCCCATCTGCGCGTCCTTGACGAGTTGCGCGAAGAACGCCTTGCCGTCGACGCCGTCGAGCTTGAGCTCGCCCTTCTCGACCGCCTTCAGAACCGCGATCCTGTCGTCGCCGGAGAGCTCGGCGAAGGGCTTTCCACCACTGTGCTGCTTGCACGCACGATCGAATGCAGCGAGACCGTCCCGATAATCCTGTGCCGGACCGTTCGCCGACTGATGACCCTGATTCTTCAGGCCGGCCTGAAACGGTGGGCGCACATACAATCCCTCCTGCCGGCCGTAGGGCCCAGCCAGCTGCCGGTCGATAAATACGGCGCAGCCGGTATCCTTGCCGCCCGGCGTCTCCGGATCCGGCGGGATGATGCAATCAACGAGTGCCTCCATGGCTCTGCCTTCTTCGCCGTTGAAGAACTCCCACGGCCCAAGCTTGATTGGCGGCGGCGGATTTCCCGCATTTGGAGCCCAGGGCAACCTCCCTGCAATTGTGGCGGCTTTGACGGTCGTCGCGCTGAACAGCAGCAAGGCCGTCCCCGCAAGAAACTCCCTGCGTCGCAGGCCGATCATTGTGGGCGTCCCCTGTTTCATTTTTTCTTCCTCGTCGGTCCACCGCGCCGGAACTTCGATGAGCTTTCGGAGAAGTGAAACGCCTCCACATCGCTCACGACCTGCATCTATCGGTCATGATCGACGACAATTGTCCGTGAACACCTCACCGGCTCTCAACCAGCGGCTTCGTTGTACGATCGCAAATTGATCGCGTATTTCACGAAGCCGGCGCTTTTCGAAAAAAACACGGAGCCGATTGCTGCGGCAGGCAGCGGAATCTCACGGCAAGTCTCCTGTGTGCCGGATGCGCTGCAGTGCGCAACGCTGCTGCGCTGCGTCCGGGGCACGCGACTGAGGTTGGCGCGCTGCTCCTTCCCCACGCCGTCGTTGCGAGGAGCTCTTGCGACGTAGCAATCCAGCGTCGTTCCGCCGAGCGCCACCGCTTTGTGTGGATGGCGAGTTTATAGGCAGACGCCCCCTCAACCCTCGGTTGCTCAATCCGAAATGTATGTTACCGTGCATTTACCGGGGCGGCATCTCCGTCCCGCATTTGGGAAGGACATGCTCATGAAATTGTCGTCAGGCTTTGTCGTGCCCTCTGCCATCGCTGTCTTGTCAACGGCCCTGCTGTGCGCCCCGGCAGCGTCGCAAATCCCGACTGGCTCCGCCGCCACGATTCCCCCTGTCACGGTCGACGCGCCGAAACAGGTGGCAAAGCCGCGCGTGTCGGAGCAGGGAGCAAACACAACGGCGCCGCGTCGGACTGCGTCAACCGCTCGAACATCAACCGCGAGCACGCCTTCGTATGCGCCGGGTTCGGCGATGGCGAGGCTTGCCAGCCTGGAGAGAGTCGCCAGCAGCTGCAACGGTGGCTGTGCATCAAGCTTCCCAAGCGGCAAAGATCCCTGGGTTGGATGCAGCGAGTCGGGCGGCGGTCTGAACTATGGACCTTTCTCGCCAACGTGCCGAGACTATCACCCATAAATCCTACCTGGATTGCGTTGAAACCAGGGTGTTCCTGGGCGACCACCGAAACAGGGCCCACTGGTTTTGCAGCAGCCTGGCCGCCGGCAACAGGTTTAAAGTCGCCGAACTCAAGCGATCAGGACGTCGCTAGTCCATACCGCCCGCTGGCTTTCTGTTTCAGTTGAACTTGGACCCAGTGTCGGCCAGCGCTGACCGCAGCTCGCCCAGCGTCGCCCGCCGGTCGCGCGCAAGCGCACCGTCGAGGTGACGCTGCGCTGCGCCCGGGGCACGAGAGCAAAGACAGGCGTGCTCCTGGCCGCGGTGGCCCATTCTTTTGCGTTCCACGAGCAAACGATCCCTTCTGCATTTGAACGACGAGATCGCGCCAGGTCGCGCGTATGCGATCAAGCGCGCTTGTTCGGCGCGGATGTCGATCCAACTCCTGTCGCACCGGCAGCACGATTGCACCGGGCAATGAAGGAGATGGACCATGACTGGACTTAGAATTCTCGCTGCCGTGGCTTTGTTGTCGGGCCTGACCGCAAGCGCCGCCTACGCGCAATCCGGCTTTGCGAGCAGCCATCCCGATACGTACGAGGCCGAGAACCCCAATCGCAACCTGAACGGCACGCTGACGCCGGCCGGTCGGCTGGGCCTCGAGTTGCCGGACGGCGCAGCTCCTGCGCAAGGCGCGGACAGCGCCATGGCTCGCGCGGATGGCACTGCTTCACGTTCCTGCGCGGAGCGTTATCGATCCTACGATCCGGCGACGGGCACCTATCTCGGGTGGGACGGCAACCGCCATATTTGCAGGTAACGCAAAGCTGCAGCGCGAAGGCAGCCCGCATCGAAACGGCCGACGCTGGCCCGCGGGCTGCGCCTTCCGCTGCCCGGATCAGCGCGAACGCGACCAGGATGATGCCGCCGGCGAGACCGAGCGCCACGCCGATGCGCCAGGCCATGGTTATTGGTCGGCAAAACAGTTCCGCCGTGCCCATCCCCAAAATGTTTTCTAAGTGTTTGATACCGGATGCGAGAAATGTTCGTAGCTCGCCGAGAAAGCGGGCCGCGTAGCCCCCTTGGCGCGCTGAACAGCTCGCTTACATTTTCCTCGCTGGCAGCCTATTCTTGGGGTTTCAGAGGTGGCCCCTGAGAGGGAATGCAGCTTGCGTTTTCTTTTTGAGGATTACGCGTTGGATACCGACAGGCGCGAACTGCAGCGCGCAACGGACGTGGTTGTTGTCGCACCCCAAGTGTTCGATCTGCTTGAATACCTGATCCGGAACAGAGAGCGCGTCGTCAGCAAGGACGACCTCATCAGCGCCGTTTGGAAGGGTCGCATCGTCTCGGATGCTGCGCTGACGACTCGCCTCAATGCCGCCCGGAGCGCAATCGGCGACACGGGCGACAAACAGCAGTTGATCAAAACATTGCCGCGCAAAGGTGTCCGCTTCGTGGGTGCAGTGCACGAAGACCGGAGGCCCGCAAATCAGACGGTGGGCCCAGTCGAGCGAACCGGCGACGCGCCGCCGCGCCTATCCATCGTCGTGCTACCCTTCGCGAACCTGAGCGGAGATCGTGAGCAGGACTATTTCGTGGATGGTGTAACCGAGAGCTTGACCACGGACTTGTCGCGCATCAGTGGTTCATTTGTAATCGCACGGAACAGCGCCGTCTCATACAAGGGTAGAGCAGTCGATGTACGGTAAGCGACGTTCGCGTCCCACTCGCAAAGGTTTGGCGTGGGGATTGCAGTCTGTTGATCAACGTGTTTGCAAATCGTTGGCGGGGGGTATGGAGGCGGCAACGACGGAGA
>NZ_JASAUS010000129.1:0-21977 GCF_029953005.1 Bradyrhizobium sp. Mp27
GGGCTGGGAAGGAGCCGCCCAACACATCAGTCGTCCGCAGCGGATTGCCTGGAAGTCGATGTGCGCAACCCGGGAGGGCTCGGCGAAGGGCGAGCGATGGTGCAAGCGCGCTATCTGGGGCAACACGCTGCCTGCGGTCAAACGCGAATGGAAGTCGGTCGATAGTCTCACCTCGGGTGCGTTCGTGGCGATGTGGCGGGACCGCGTCGACACGCTGTATGCCCGCTATCCTGTGCTAACTGCGGCGGCCGAACGCTCGAGATAGAACAGCTGGCGACTGCCCACACGCACACCTCTGGGTCCACATTCGTTTCGTCGAGAAGCTATGCTCCGGCGGCCGGATCGACCCAACACCTCGACCAGTGCCGCTCCGCGGTCCGGACTCCTAGATTATTCACAGGCAATCACGTCGGCTGATGGCTCCAAGCGGACGTCGCTCATGCGTTCGTCGATGTCCGCTGTGGTGGGCCATGCGGACCAGTTATCGTGCCCGCGCGTACCGGACCTGCGATGACACGCTCCGACACCGCCTGTCCCTACCGCTAGGGACAGACGTCTGCGCCGCGATGCTCTAGTCTGGCCTGAACGACACGAGAATCCAGGGAGACCGCCTTGAGCACCGCGCCGCGCATCGACATCGACCCTGCTTCGTTCTGGGCCGATCCCTATCCGATGCTCGGAAAAATGCGCAAGGAAGCGCCGATCGCCTTCGTGCCGCAGCTCGGCTCGACGCTGCTTGCGAGCCGCGACGACATCTCGATCTCCGAGAAGCAGATCGACGTGTTCTCCTCGCACCAGCCTGCCGGCCTGATGAACCGGCTGATGGGCCACAACATGATGCGCAAGGACGGCGAGGCGCATCAGATCGAGCGGCGCGCGATGTTTCCGACGGTGTCGCCGAGGACGGTGAAGGCGCATTGGACCGCGCTGTTCCAGGCCCATGCCGACCGCATCATCGATGCGATCGAGCCGGGCCGGATCGATTTCATGCGCGACTTCGCGCTGCCGTTTTCCGGCGAATGCCTGAAGTCGATCACCGGCCTCACCAACATCGGCTTCCAGGACATGGACGCGTGGTCGCAAGGCATGATCGAGGGCATCGCCAACTATGGCGGCGATCCCGCGGTCGAGGCGCGCTGTCATGCGGCGACGTCGGGCATTGATGCTGCGATCGACGACATTCTGCCCGTGATGCGCAAGCATCCCGATCAAAGTATCCTCGGCGTACTCCTCGCTGCGGGCATGCCGATGGAGAGCGTGCGCGCAAATGTAAAACTCGCGATATCAGGCGGCCAGAACGAGCCGCGCAAGGCGATCGCCGGCACGGTGTGGGCGCTGCTCTCCCATCCCGAGCAACTCGATCTCGTGCGCAAGGGTGAGGTGTCCTGGCTCGAAGCCTTCGAGGAATACGCCCGCTGGATCTCGCCGATCGGCATGTCGCCGCGGCGCATCGCAAAGCCGTGGACGATCCGCGACGTCTCGTTCGAGCTAGATGAGCGCGTGTTCCTGATGTTCGGCTCCGCCAATCGCGACGAGAAGCATTTTGAGCGCGCCGACCAGTTCGACGTGCGGCGTGACACGTCCAAGAGCGTCGCCTTCGGCGCCGGCCCGCATTTCTGCGCCGGCGCCTGGGCCTCGCGTGCGATGATCGCGGACGTCGCGCTGCCGACGGTGTTCGCCCGTGCCAAACAGCTCGAGATCGTCGATGACGAGCCGGTGCGGATCGGCGGTTGGGCGTTCCGGGGCCTTCAGAACCTGCCGGTGAGATGGTTGCATTAGGCCGGCTGGTGCCCGCACGCCCCTAGGGGATTGTGGCACGCATCCCGTCATACGTTCGGTGTCATCGCCCGGCTTGACCGGGCGATCCAGTACTCCGAGACAGTTGTGGTTGAATCGAGGGGCCGCGGCGTACTGGATTCCCCGCCTTCGCGGGGAATGACAGCGGAGGTGGTGGAAGCTTCTCGTCACGCCAGCCCCAGTCCGCCATGATGCCATCTTGCTCCTGTTTTGCCCGACGTGTCAAGCGAACTTCGGATAATACGTAAGTCATTGATCGGACTATCGTCGGCTACTGTGCATGGGGTTGTTTTCGACAATTTATGTTTGGGCGCTGCGAGCGTCGGCCGGATTCCCGCGGCTCTCACATTCGCGTGCGGAAAAGAATCCCTCTGCATGAGCGCGCCCGCTTGAAAGATTAATCATGCGCTGCGCCACACGCGCAGTGCTCGCATCGCTATTTTTGTTGGCGTCTCGACACCTCCGCTGACCCGCACCATCATTCCTGCAACGCAAAGGAATGACGGCCGCATGCGGCCGGGAGTGTGGAATGCAGCGTCGTGACTTTCTCAAACTCTCCGTTGGAACCGCAGCCGCCGCTGCATTTGCCTCCCGCGCGAACGCGCAGGGCGCGGTGAAGGAAATTCGTATCGGCTACCAGAAGACAGGCGTGCTGTTTATCACGCGCCAGCAGGCTTCCTTGGAAAAGCATTTCAATCCGCAAGGCATCGACGTGAAATGGGTCGAGTTCTCTTCGGGCCCGCCGATGATGGAGGCGATGAACGTCGGTAGTGTCGATTTTGGTTCGGTCGGCGATTCCCCGCCAGTGTTCGCCCAGGCCGCGGGTGCCGCGATCGTCTATGCCGCGGGCCAGCCCATCACCAATGGCCAGGGCATCCTAGTGCCGAAGGACTCACCGATCCGCTCGATCGCCGACCTGAAGGGCAAGCGTATTGGTTTCACCAAGGGGTCCAGCGCCCACAATGTCGTGGTGCAGACGCTGGAGAAGGCCGGGCTCACCTATGCCGACATCACGCCGGTCTATCTGACGCCGCCCGATGCCGGTCCCGCCTTCGCCAATGGCAGCATCGAGGCCTGGGCGATCTGGGATCCTTATTTCGCGATCGGCGAGACCAAGCAGAGCGGCCGCATCCTGATCAATGCGCGCGAAGTCACCAAGACCAATTCCTTCTACATCGCCAACCGCGAGTTCGCGAAGACCCACGGCGCCATCCTGCAGCAGATCGTCGACGTCACGACCGCGACCGGCAAATGGGCCGAACAGCACCGCGGGGAGGTCGCCAAATGGCTCGCCGCCGTCACCGGCGTCCCGCTGGACATCCAGACGGTTGCGGCCGATCGCGCGAACTTCGTGGTTGGCCCCGTCACCGACGACATCGTCACGACCCAGCAGGGCGTCGCCGACCGCTTCTACAAGCTCGGCCTGATCCCGAAGCCGATCGTCGTTCGCGACATCGTCTGGCGCAACCCGGCAGCCTGATCGTGCCGACCACTCTTCCCACGCACAAGGGTTTGAACATGAGGCGTATCATTCAGCGTCTGATCGCGGCCATCGTGCTGTCGATCGGCATCGTCGCCGCCGCGGTCGGCACGTCCTACGGGCAAGACAAGGTCGTTCGCATCGGCTACCAGAAATACGGCAAGCTGGTGCTGCTCAAGAGCAAGGGCACGCTGGAGCCGAAGTTAGCTGCCGACGGCTACAAGGTGGTGTGGACCGAATTCCCGTCCGGGCCGCCGCTGCTCGAAGCGCTCAATGTCGGCGCGATCGATTTCGGCAACACCGGTGAAGCCCCGCCGATCTTCGCGCAGGCCGCCGGCGCGCCGATCCAGTACGTCGCCTACGAGCCGCCGGCGCCGAAGGGCGAGGCGATCCTGGTGCCGAAGGACAGTCCGCTGAAATCGGTCGCCGATCTCAAGGGCAAGAAGGTCGCGCTCAACAAGGGCTCCAACGTCCATTATCTCCTGGTCAAGGCGCTGGAGAAGGTGGGTGTCAAATATTCCGAGATCGAGCCGGTGTTCCTCGCACCCGCCGATGCGCGCGCCGCCTTCGAGCGCGGCGCGGTCGATGCCTGGGTGATCTGGGATCCGTTCCAGGCCGCGGCGGAAGCCGCCACCGGCGCGCGCACGCTCACTGATGGCACCGGCATCGTTGCGAACTACCAGTTCTACTTTTCCTCGAAGAAATTCCTCGAAGCCAACCCGAAGATCGTCGACGCCGTGCTGGCTGAGCTGAGCTCGGTCGACGATTGGGCCAAGGGCGACATCCATGCCGTTGCCGAGCAGCTGGCGCCGGCGATCGGCCTGTCTGTCCCCGTGGTCGAGGTAGCGCTGAAGCGGCAGGCCTACGGCATCAGGCCGATCACCGATGCCGTCATCGCCGATCAGCAGCAGGTTGCCGACGCGTTCTTCGCGCTCAACCTGATCCCCAAATCCATCAAGATTTCCGACGTGGCCGGGAAACCAGGATCGTGAGCAAGCACATGAGTAAGCAGTCCAACGCCAACATCCTCTGGTTCCTGCCGACCCACGGCGACGGCCGCTATCTCGGCACCGGCATCGGCGGCCGTGAGGTCAACTTCAACTATCTCCGCCAGATCGCGCAGGCCGCCGACCAGCTCGGTTATTACGGCGTGCTGTTGCCGACCGGGCGATCTTGCGAGGATTCCTGGATCGTCGCCTCCTCGGTTGCGCCGTTCACCGAGCGGCTGCGCTATCTCGTGGCTGTCCGCCCCGGCCTGCAATCGCCGAGCGTGGCGGCGCGCATGACGGCGACGCTCGACCGCGTCACCAATGGCCGGCTTCTCGTCAATGTCGTCACCGGCGGTGATCCCGTCGAGAACAAGGGCGACGGCATTTTCCTCGGCCATGACGAGCGCTACGAGGTCACCCGCGAGTTCCTCAGCGTCTATAGCGACCTGCTCGCCGGCAGGACCGTCAATGTCGAGGGCAAGCACATCCATGTCGAGGGTGGCAAGCTGCTGTTTCCGCCGGTGCAGTCGCCACGGCCGCCGCTCTATTTCGGCGGTTCGTCCGATGCCGGCATCGACGTCGCCGTCGACGCCGTCGACAAATATCTCACCTGGGGTGAGCCGCCGGCTCAGGTTGTCGAGAAGATCGCGAAGGTGAGGGAGGTCGCAGCTGCGCGCGGCCGCAAGCTCTCCTTCGGCATTCGTCTTCATGTGATCGTCCGTGAGACCAATGAAGAGGCCTGGCGCGCCGCGAACGAGCTGATCAGGCATGTCAGCGACGACACTATCGCGCTGGCGCAGAAGAACTTTGCCCGCATGGACTCCGTCGGTCAGCAGCGCATGGCGCAGCTCCACGGCGGCAAGCGCGACAAGCTTGAGATCGCCCCGAACCTGTGGGCCGGTGTCGGTCTCGTGCGCGGTGGCGCCGGCACGGCGCTGGTCGGCGACGCCCAGACGGTGGCGGCCCGCATCAGGGAGTATCAGGACATCGGCATCGATACCTTCATCATGTCGGGCTACCCGCATCTGGAGGAAGCCTATCGCTTTGCCGAGCTGGTATTCCCGCTGCTCTCGCTGGAGCAGCCGAGCAACGTGACCAAGCTGCACTTCAACGGCGGTCCCTTCGGCGAGACGGTCGGCAGCGATTACCGTCCGCAGCAGCGAGTGTCCGAGTCATGAGCCTGATCGACAGCGTTTCACTTCCGCGCAGCTTCCGCCTGCCGCGGGTTGACGGCCTGATCCAGTGGATCGTGCCGCTCGCCATCATCGCGATCTGGCAGGTCGCGAGCGTCACCGGCTTCGTGCCGGTTCGCGTGCTGCCGGCGCCGAGTGATGTCGTGCTCGCCGGCTGGAAGCTGCTGCTCTCCGGCGAGCTCATCCGCAACATCTGGGTGTCGTTCTGGCGCGCCTCGATCGGCTTCCTGATCGGCGGCGCCATCGGTTTCGCCTTCGGTCTCGCCAATGGCCTGTCGCAGCTCTCGGCCAAGCTCACCGACACCACGCTGCAGATGGTGCGCAACGTGCCGCATCTGGCGCTGATCCCGCTGGTTATTCTGTGGTTCGGCATCGACGAGAGCGCAAAACTGTTCCTGGTGGCGCTCGGCGTGTTCTTCCCGATCTACCTCAACACGCTGCACGGCATCCGTACCGTGGATCCCCAGCTGATCGAGATGGGCCGCATCTACGGCATGACCGACAGCGAACTGTTCCGCCGGGTGATCTTCCCCGGGGCGTTGCCCTCGATCTTCGTCGGCATCCGCTTTGCGCTCGGCATCATGTGGCTCACACTGATCGTAGCCGAGACCATCGCGGCGTCTTCAGGCCTCGGCTACATGGCGATGCAGGCGCGCGAGTTCATGCTGATCGACGTCGTCGTGCTGTCGATCCTGATTTACGCTCTGCTCGGCAAGCTCGCCGACAGCGCCTCCCGTGTGCTGGAGCGCCTGACGCTCTCCTGGCACCCCGCCTTCCAGAAACGCTGAGCAGAAATACTGGGGATCACATGCAGACAGCTCTTCGTACGGCCCTTCCCGAAACCGAGCTCGCCAGCCGCCCCAATTTCGTACCGCAGGCACGCGTCGTGCGCGAGGAGCGCCCGGCGCAGACCACAGGCCTGCCGCTCAGCATTCGCGGTTTGCGCAAGTCCTTCGGCGACAACGAGGTGCTGCGCGGCATCGACCTGCACATCCCCGCCGGCCAGTTCGTCGCGATCGTCGGCAAGAGCGGTTGCGGCAAGAGCACGTTGCTGCGTCTGATCGCCGGTCTGGAAAAGATCGACGCTGGCAGCATCAGCTTCGGCCAGGATGTCCAGCCCGAGGATATCCGCGTGATGTTCCAGGAGCCACGGCTGCTGCCCTGGGCGCGGGTGCTTTCCAATGTCGAGGTCGGCCTCGGCCGCGATCGGTCCTCCGGCGACGCGCATGCCCGCGCGGAGAAGGCGCTGACCGAGGTCGGGCTGACCGACAAGCGTGACCAGTGGCCGTCGGTGCTGTCGGGCGGCCAGAAGCAGCGCGTCGCGCTCGCCCGCGCGCTGGTCTCCCGTCCCCGCGTGCTCGCCTTCGACGAGCCGCTCGGTGCGCTGGACGCGCTGACCCGCATCTCGATGCAGCGGCTGCTGGAGCGGGTCTGGCGCGACCAGGGCTTCACCGCGATCCTGGTGACCCACGACGTCGCCGAGGCGGTCGCGCTGGCCGACCGGGTGCTGGTGATCGACGAGGGCCGGATTGCCCACGACGTTACGGTTAACGCCGCCCGGCCGCGCGAACGCGGCTCCGCCGAGCTCGCCAGCCTCGAAGGCTCGATCCTGAGCCATCTTTTGTCGGCGGACGATCGTACCTAAATACAGGGGAACCCCGCTTCGGGGACCATGCCATGAATGTAGTGCCCCGCGATCTCATGATTGAAACTGCCGTCTCGTCCGCCGATTTCCGCGGCGCCATGCGCCACCTCACGGGCGGCGTCAGTGTCATCACCGCCGGGCGGGGCAAGGACATCACCGGCATGACGGTCACCTCGGTGACCTCGCTGTCGGTCGAACCGCCGACGCTGCTGGTCAGCATCAACCGCGATGCCTCGTCCTTCCCGCTGATCCGCCGCTACGGCGCCTTCGGCGTCAACATCCTTGCGGCCGACCAGCTGGACGTCGCCGAGCGTTTTGCCGGCAAGGGAGGGCTGAAGGGCGCCGATCGCTTTGCAGGCAGCCAGTGGGTCACGGCGGTCTCGGGCGTTCCGCTGCTGGTCGGTGCATTGTCCGCGGTCGATTGCGAGGTCGAGGAGATCGTCGAGCGGCATTCGCACGGCATCGTCATCGGCCGCGTCAGGACCGTCAGGAATTCGACCCGCAATGCGGCGCTGGCCTATTGGCACGGCCAGTACGTGGCGGTCGACCAGGACGAAGACGCGGCGAGGCTCGCCGAGGTCAGCGTTCCCGCCCGCGGCCTGCGCGGCGTTTGATCGCTGCGTGAGGGCGGCCCGCCGGCTGGCCTTTTCCCCGTCATCGCTCTAGAAGCGCTTTGGGCCGTCCCATCCGGGACGGCCATGGAGCGGAACGATGAAGCGCGTCGCCACCTGGGCCTTCTACGCCATCGGCGCGATCGCGATCGGCTACCTCGCGCTCTACGCCTATGCGATGTTCTCAGGTCAGCCGATCGTGCCGGGCGACCCCATCCACATCTTCCGCAAGCCGGACGCGCCGAGTTATTCGTAGGACTTGGTAGGTCTCGTAGGGTGGGCAAAGCGAAGCGTGCCCACCACTTCTATCGAACGAGACGAATGGTGGGCACGGCGCAAATGCGTCTTTGCCCACCCTACGGCACCTTCGCTCACCCCCGCAAAATCGCCAGCGCCAGCGCCTGGGCGCGCGGCACGATGCTGTCGAGCTCGAGATATTCCTCCGGCGTGTGCGCGAGCCCGCCGACCGGCCCGAGGCCGCAGATGGTCGGTGTGCCGACCGCAGCGGTGAAGCCGGAATCGGCGCAGCCGCCTGAGAACTCGCCCTGGAGCGTGGTGAGGCCGACCTGCTTTGCGGCGGCTTGATAGCCTTCGAACAGCGCCTTCGACTCCGCGCTCTGCACCACGGGCACGAACTCGCCCTTCACCGTGAGCGTCGCGCTGGTGCCGGGCACGTAAGGTGTCGCGATGATCTTCTCGATCGCCGCCATGATCCTAGCGCGATCCGCCGGATCGACGTAACGCAGGTCGATCTGGCCCTCGGCTGAGGGCGCCGTGGTGTTCACGGACTGCCCGCCCGAGACGAGACCGACATTCAGTGTGATGCCCTTGTCGAGATCGGTCAGCGCGTGGATCTGGACGATCTTGTGCGCAAGCTCGCCGATCGCACTGATGCCCGCGGCGAAATTGGCACCGGAATGCGCGGCTTTGCCGGTAATGGCAAAGTGCATGAAGATGCCGCCCTTGCGGCCGGTGACGATGTTGCCGGTCGGCCGTCCCGGCTCGGAATTGAACACGGCGCGTGAGGCGCGTCCCTCGCGCTCGATCACCGGGCGCGAGGAGGGCGAGCCGATCTCCTCGTCCGAGGTGATCAGTACCTTGATCGGATGCGGGCTGCCGCCGAACTTGTGGAAGGCGGTCGCCACGAAGATGTTCATCACGACGCCGGACTTCATGTCGGCAACGCCGGGTCCATAGGCGCGCTTGCCCTCAATCGTGAACGGACGCCGTCCGGCCTCGCCCTTGCCGAACACGGTGTCGCGATGGCCCATCAACAGCACCGGCTTCTCGTTGCTGCCGGGTTTGGTGATCTCGGCATGGATCGCATCGCCGAAGGTGGCGTTGCTCTCGCGCCGGAACGGAATGCCGTGCTCGGCAAAATGCCGCTCGAACCGCGCACCGACCGCATCGACGCCGTCCTTGTCGTAGGATCCGGAATCGATGTTTACGACATCGCGCAGCAGATCGATCATCGCCTGCCGCTGCGACGCCAGCCAGTCCGTGATTTGAGCTTCCGACATGTGTATCCTCGCGTGGTTCTAGGGCTGTGCTTATAGGGCCTCGCGTAGGCGCGACCTAGTCGCCGGATGCGGTGCGGCCATGTGAAAGGTCCCGTAGCCCGGATGGAGCGAAGCGAAATCCGGGAACCCCGATCGCGGAGCTAACCCCGGATTGCGCTTCGCTCCATCCGGGCTACGGGACCCTCCCGCTGGACGCACAAAACAAAATGCCCGGGACCAGCCCGGGCATCTGCATTCTTTCAGTTGGGGGAGAGACCTACGCCCCCACCATCGGCATCCGCGGATATTCGCCCGGCGTTCCCGCCGGTGTGATCGGAATGCCGCCGTCGGAATATTCGTTGAGCTTATTGCGCAGCGTGCGGATCGAGATGCCGAGGATGTTGGCGGCATGGGTCCGGTTGCCGAGGCAGTGCTTCAGCGTCTCCAGGATCAGGTCGCGTTCGACGTCGGCGACGGTGCGTCCCACCAGCGCCCGCGTCACCTGCTCGGCGGCCATGGTCGCATGCGCCACGGCCGGCGCGGTCTTGGCGAGGTCGAGGCGGTCGCCGTCCGGGGTGAGGATCGCGTCGGGGCCGATCTCGTCGCCCTGCGCCATCAGCACCGAGCGGTGCATGGTGTTCTCGAGTTCGCGGACGTTGCCCTGCCAGCGGTTGGTGGAGAGCACGCGGCGCGCGTCCGCGGAGATCGGGCGCACCGGTACGCCGTTGGCTTCGGCATATTTCTTCACGAAATGCTGGGCGAGCTCGAGGATGTCGAGGGGACGCTCGCGCAGCGGCGGGATCTTCAGATTGACGACGTTGAGGCGGAACAGCAGGTCCTCGCGGAACGTGCCTTCGCGCACGGCTTCCGCTAGGTTGCGGTTCGAGGTCGCGATGATGCGGATGTCCACCGGCACCGGCTTGGTGCCGCCGACGCGGTCGATCACGCGCTCCTGGATGGCGCGCAGCAGCTTCGATTGCAGGCGGACGTCCATCTCCGAGATTTCGTCGAGCAGCAGCGTGCCGCCGGTCGCTTCCTCGAACTTGCCGATGCGGCGCGCGATCGCGCCGGTGAAGGCGCCCTTCTCGTGGCCGAACAGTTCGGATTCCAGCAGATGCTCGGGGATCGCGGCGCAGTTGATCGAGATGAAGGGACGCTTGGCGCGGGCCGAGCGGGTGTGGACGTAACGGGCCAGCACTTCCTTGCCGGTGCCGGATTCGCCGGTGACCATCACCGAGGCGTCGGAGCCCGCGATCTGCTGGGCGAGCTTGATCACCTTGGCCATCGCCTCGTCGCGATAGACCAGCTCGCGGGAATCGTTGGCGACGGCGGCCAGCACCGCGGCGATCAGCTCCGGATCCGGCGGCAGCGGGATGTATTCCTTGGCGCCGGCGTGGATCGCGGCGACCGCGGCGCGGGCGTCGTTGGTGATCCCGCAGGCGACGATCGGCGCATGGATATGCTCGGCCTCGAGCCGCATCACGAGGTCGCGGATGTCGAGGGCGACGTCGACCAGCAGGAGGTCGGCGCCCTTGCCGCCGCGCAGCACGCGCATCGCCTGCTCGTGATCCTCGGCGTGGGTCACGGTGGCGCCGTTCTCCATCGCGATCTTGGTGGCGGTGGTGAGCTGGCCCTTCAATGTGCCAACGATGAGAAGCCGCATGTCAGTCTCCTGTCCGTCTGGTCGCGCTGCCGCGCGTCATTCCTTGCGCTACTAGCTGCGTTCGGTCTTGATGATTTCGGTCATGGTCACGCCGAGCTTGTCCTCGACCAGGACGACTTCGCCGCGGGCGACCAGCTTGTTGTTGACGTAGATGTCGATGGCCTCGCCGACGCGGCGGTCGAGCTCGAGCACGGTGCCGGGCCCGAGCTTCAACAGCTCGCTGACGTCCATCTTGGAGCGGCCGAGCACGGCCGAGACCTGCACCGGCACGTCGAACACGGCTTCGAGGTCGGCGGCGGCGCGCGCAGCATATTCGTCCTCGTTGTAGCCGACGTCCGTACCGGTCGGCGGCATCGGGCCGTTGAGATCGGGCAGCGGGACCTGTCCGTCGGTGTCGCTCATGGCTTAGCTCCCCCTGCGGGACGCGATATAGCGTCCGACCATTTCGTCGATCTTGGCCACGATGGCGCCGCGCTCCAGCACGACGCCGCCGTCGGCCCATTCGATCCGGCAGTCGCCGGTGGCGATATCGGGCTCGGCCAGGATCACCAGCCGACCCTCGAAGCCGCTCTGCTTGGCGAGCCGCTCCATCTTCTCGCACGCGCTGTCGTAGAGCGCGTCGTTGATGCGCACGACGAGATGCGGCGTCGCGACCAGGTGCGAGAAGCAGTCCTTGACCAGCGCCATGATCTCGCCGAGCGGTTCGGCAGCGACCAGATCGGCGCACAACTTCCGCGCCACCGCTACGGCCACGTCGACCGCCTCGGTCTCCATCTTGGTCTCGATGTTGCCGATGCCGGCCGCGACGCCGCGGATACCGATGTTGATCTCTTCCATGGCGAGCGCGACGCGGCGGTCGCTCTCGGCCTTGGCTTCGCGCTGGCCGGCGGCAAAGCCGTCCTGATAGGCGCGCGCCTCGGCTTCCGCGATCTTCTGGGCGATCTCGGCGGCGGTCGCAGCCTTCTCGCGCGGCGACCGCTCCGGCGCTGCGAAGTCGGTGTCGAACAGGAATTTTGCCGGGGCGCCCATCAGTACACCAGCTCGTCGTCGGCGCGGTTCTTGGTCAGCATGATCTCACCCTTGGCGGCGAGGTCTTTCGCGAGGTTGACCAGCAGCGCCTGAGCCTCGTCGACGTCGCGCAGGCGGACCGGGCCCATCGCCGCCATGTCGTCCTGGAGCATCTTGGCCGCGCGCGAGGACATGTTGCCGAAGAAGAAGTTGCGGACGTCCTCGTTGGCGCTCTTGAGCGCGACGCCGAGCTTGTCCTTGTCGACATTGCGCATCAGGGTCTGGGCCGAGCCGGAATCCAGCTTCACGAGGTCGTCGAAGGTGAACATCAGCGCCTTGATGCGCTCTGCCGATTCGCGGTTGTCCTCTTCGAGCGAGGTGATGAAGCGGGTTTCGGTCTGGCGGTCGAAATTGTTGAAGATTTCCGCCATCACCTCGTGGGCGTCGCGGCGGCGGGTCTGTGACAGATTGGACATGAATTCGGTGCGCAGCGTCTTCTCCACGCTCTCGATCACCTCCTTCTGCACCGCTTCCATCTTCAGCATGCGGTTGACGACGTCGAGCGCGAGTTCTTCGGGGAAGATGCCGAGCACGCGCGCGGCGTGTTCCGGCTTCAGCTTCGACAGCACGACCGCGATGGTCTGCGGATATTCGTTCTTGAGGTAGTTGGCGAGGACCTCTTCCTGCACGTTGGAAAGCTTTTCCCACATGTTGCGGCCGGCGGGGCCGCGAATCTCGTCCATGATGCCGTTGACGCGCTCCGGCGGCAGGTACTGCTGCAGCAGCCGCTCGGTGGCGTCGAAATTGCCCATCAGCGCGCCGGAAGCCGACATGCGCGAGACGAATTCGAGCAGCATGTCCTCGACCGTGTCGACCTCGACGGTGCCGAGCGTCGACATTTCCAGCGAAAGCTGGCGCACCTCGTCGTCGTCGAGCATCGACCAGATCTTGCCGCCATATTGCTCGCCCAACGCCAGCATTAGGATCGCGGCGCGCTTGGGTCCCGTCACCGCTTCGGTCTTGCCGCCCGCGCGGCTGCCTTGGCGGGCACCGAGCGTCGAGATCACGCTGGTGATGTCGTTGGAGTTGGCGTTTTGCAGGTTGCCGGCCATGTCAGTTCACTTCTCGATCATTTCGCGGGTTCGGTCAGCCATTGGCGGATGATGGCGACGGTTTCGTTGGGGTTGCGCTCGGCGAGCTCGCCGACGCGATGAACGGACTGGGCATGGACCTGGCCCTGAATGGTGGCGACATCGATCGCGCTCGCGGCGCCGCCCGGCAGCAGCGCCTGCCCGGCAGGCGCGGCCTCCTCCGAAGCGGCGGGGCCGGCGAGGGCGCCGGAGATCGCGGCGGCGACCTCCTCAGAGGCGAGGATGCGCTTGACCAGCGGGCGGATCACCAGGAACAGCACGACCAGGCCGAGCAGCATCATCACGCCGAGCTCGACGAAGTACATGACGTCGTCCTTGGTGAACTGCAGCATGCCAAGGAAACCGGAGGGCTCGGCGATCGGGGCGGTGGAGGGGGCGTCGGCAAAGCGCAGGTTGACGACCTCGACCTGGTCGCCGCGCTTCTGGTCGAAGCCGATCGCCGAGCGCACCAGGGTGGCGATACGGTCGAGCTGTTCCTTGGTGCGGTCCGTGTAGGCGAGCTCGCCCTTGTCGTTCTTGGAATAGATGCCGTCGACCAGCACCGCGACCGAGATGCGGTTGACCCGGCCGGCCTCGGTCACTTCGGTCTTGGTGGTGCGGGAGATCTCGTAATTGTTGGTCTCTTCGGTCTTCTTGCTCTGGTCCTTCGCCGTCGGACCGCTGTTCTGCTGGTTGCCGGGCAGCTCGTTGTTGACCGTGACCTGGCCGTTGTTGTCGGCGGTGAGGCTGCTCTCTTCCCGGGTCTGGCTCGAGCGCAGCACGCGGCCCTCGGGATCGAACTTGTCCGAGGTCTGGGTGATCTTGTTGAAGTCGAAATCGGCGGAGAGCTGGACGCGAGCGCGGCCGGAGCCGACCACGGAGGAGACGATGTCTTCGACCTGCTTGCGCATCCGCTTCTCGAAGGCGGTGCGGCGCTCGTCGCCGACCGCCTGCTCCGGATCGGTCGCGGCGCCGTCGGCGAGCAACGAGCCGGCCTCGTCGACGATCGAGACCCGCTGTGGCTTCAGCCCGTTGACGGCGGAGGCGACGAGGTGGCGGATGGCGCGGATCTGCTGGGCCTCGAGCGAGCCGCGGACCCGCACCACGATCGAGGCCGACGGCTCCGGCGCCTCGCGCGAGAACAGCGGGCGTTCGGGCAGCACGAGGTGGACGCGGGCGGCCTGGATGCGGTCGATGGCGCGGATGGTACGGGCGAGCTCGCCTTCGAGCGCGCGGAGATGATTGATGTTCTGGACGAAAGAGGTGGTGCCGAGCGCATCCGACTTGTCGAACACTTCGTAGCCGACGCCGCCGCCCTTGGGCAGGCCGCCCTCGGCGAGCTTCATCCGCAGGCGGGTGACCTTGTCCTTGGGCACCATGAGGATGCTGCCTTCATTGCGCAGCTCGAACTGGATGCCCTGTCGCTCCAAATCCTTGATAATGCCGGAAGAATCCTCGACCGAGAGGTCGGTGAACAGCGTCGTCATCTGCGGCGTGGTCACGCGCATGATGACGAACGCGAAGAAGCCGATGAGCGCGGCTGTGACCGCGATCATCGCCCCGAACCGGGCGGCGCCGATACCCTTCAAAAAGTCCGCAAGACCTTGCAAGCAACCGCCCCGACCGCTTCGGCTGCTTTCACTGGAAAGGCCGACTGGGCAATTATTGCCTAGGTGATGGTTTCGATATGGTTAACGAAGGTTAAGAGCTGGGACAAAAGTCGCGCCAAAAGGAAACATGAAAAAAATCGGCCTCGCGGGGCGAGGCCGATTTTCGTCAAAAGCTGCAGATTTCCGGATCGCTTACTGGCGATATTGCTGGATGCGGGTGGTGCGAAGACCCGCCAGACCGTGCTGGTCGATGGAAAACTGCCAGGAGAGGAATTCGTCGACCGTCAGGGTATAACGGCTGCAGGCCTCCTCGAGGGAGAGAAGTCCGCCACGCACAGCGGCGACGACTTCGGCCTTGCGGCGGATGACCCAGCGTTTGGTGCCGGGTGCGGGCAGATCTGCGATCGTCAGCGGACTGCCGTCCGGCCCGATGACGTATTTTACCCTCGGGCGATGGGGTTCTGTCATGGCGTACTCACAAACTCTCAACCACTGAACTCACGCCGTAACCCTACGCGTGCGGGCTTAAAAATCCGCTAAGCCTAAGGCTTCAATACAATTCTCGTTGAAAATGACTGGAACACAGCCGGCCCGGAGGGCTGGACACCATGATCCGAGCCGTCCGAGCGGGGTCTTCGTAAATACTTTACTAACGAATGGAGCCGGCGAAGCCCCAACTGTCGTCCCGTGGCGCGCGTAGCGCGAGCCCGGGACCCCGTAACCCCAGGGGGTAGTTTGACGACGACCCGGGGTTACGGCCTCACGCGAAAACGACGTCCTGTGGTGATGGATCCCCTGAGTTCGCGTGGATCACATCTCGTGTGTGGCGAGGCGCGCGCCTTTAGTTGCTGCTGGTGGCGATGATGCTCTTCACCTGGCTCAGGGTGTAGCTGGCGCCGTCGATGGTGAGCAGCGGCGGCGACTGGGTCAGGTCGACGGACGACACCACGCCCTGCACCTGCGCGGCGATGCCGACATTGTTGTTCGCCACGTCCTTACCCGTCGCCGTGATCGTGTACTTGCCGTCGGGCCATTGCGTGCCGTCATTGCCCATTCCGCTCCAGGTGAAGGGAATGTCGGTGCCGGCGGCGGCGGTATATTTGCCGGTGAACACGGTCTGGCCGGTGGAATTGGCAACCGTGATGTCGACGGTGGAGTCGGTCGGCACGTTGAGATGCCAGGTCGCCGACGAGTTCGTCATGGTCGCGGTCGAGCCGTCGACCAGCGCGGTCTTGCCGACGAAGCCCAGTGCCTGAGTCGCCTGCGTGGTCTGTTGCAGGGTGACGAGCTGGGACAGTGAATCGTTGGTTTTGAGCTGCTGCTCGACGCCGGCGAACTGCACCAGCTGCTGGGTGAACTGGTTGGTGTCGAGCGGATCGAGCGGGTTCTGGTTCTGCAGCTGCGTCGTCAGCAGCGTCAGGAAGGTCTGGAAGTTGCCGGCCAGCGTCGATCCCGTGCTCGAGCTCAGCGAGTTCGACGAGGAGGACGACGACGACGATGTCGGCGTCGTGCCGGAGACGACGGACGGGGCGGTGGCGGCATTCGTGGTGGTCATGTTCGAATACTCCTCACACTCTGATGTCGACGCCGCTGCTCGATCCGAGCATGCGGCCGTAGCCGCGCCCGACGGGCGCCGCAGCAACGGTGTCGTCTTCGCTGATGATCAGCCGGCGGGCATTGCCGCCATTGTCGTTGTTCTGGCCGGAATTCTGGCCCGATGAGTTCTGGTCGCGCAGGCTGAAGGACAGCCCGTTGCTACCGGTCTTGAGGCCGGCATCGTCGAGCGCGCGCTGCAATTGCGGGGCGTCCTGTCGCAGCATCTGCAGCGTCTCCGGCTTCTCGACGGTGAGATGCGAGGTGACCTGGCCGTTGCGGTCGACATTGATGCGGACGTCGATGCGGCCGAGGTCGATCGGATCGAGGCTGATGTCGAACCGCGTCTTGCCGGCGCGCGCGGCCGCGGCGATCTCGACCAGCACGCCGCTGATCGGCACGGCATTCGTGTTGGCCGCGGTCGCGGTCAGCGTTGCGGTCGAAGCTGTCGCGGCCGAGGTCGTATTGGTCACCGGCGCCTGGATGGCGGAAGCGGCCTGCGCGCTGGTGTCGGTCGTGGGCACGGCGGCCTGCGTGCCCGCATGCGCGTGCGTGTTCGCGGCCGTGGGCGTCGCGTCAGTGGCGGCGGCTTTCGCATCGGCCTTCGCATCTGTCGCAGCGGAATCGGCCTGCGGCTTGGCCGCTTGCGCATGCGCAGTCGTTGCCGCGGTTTGCGTGGCGTTCGCCTGGCCCGCGTCCTGGCCGATATTGGAGACGTCGCTCTCGCGTTGCGCGGTCGCGACGGCCTTGAACGAAGGCTTCGGCGTGCCCTGGTCGACGGCGGCGACGAGGCCGCCATTGGTCCTGGTATCGGTCTTGGCATCGGTCGCGGTGCCGTCGGTCGTGCCGGTGGCGGCATCGCCCAGCGTCGTCGTCGTGTCGGCATCGACCTTGGCACCCGCGGTCTTGCCGCCCTTGTCGCTCGCCGTGGCGGTGTCGGTCTTGCCGCTTGCGATCTGCGCCGCGGTCGAGGCGCTGGCGGCGATGCCGGCGGCCGCAATCGTCAGCGGCGAAGCGGCGGCATCGCCGGCCTGGCTCGCGGCCGCGTTCGGATCGACCGGCACCACGGGCGGGGCCACCACGATCGCGTTCGGATCCGGCATAGCGACCTGCGTCGCGTCGGGCTGCACGGCGGCATCGACGGTGGTGGCAGCGGTGCTGTCGGTCTGGTCGCCCTTGGCGTCGTCGGATTTATCCGCCGGTTTGGCGTCGGAGGTCTCGGACTTGTCCTTGGTCTTGGTCGGCTCGGCCGGATCGGCCGTCGCGTCGTTCGTGGTGGGGGCCGATGTGTCGGTGTCGTCGTTCGCCTTGCTCGGCGAGGGCTGGTCGGTCGCGGCGGTATCACGCGGGCCCTTGTCCGGGGCGGATGACGACTCGGTCCGGCGGGGCGCGGTGTCCTGCGACGGCGCGTTATTGCTGATCGCCTGGGTGTTGCTGTCGACCAGCGAGCCGAAGGAGTCGTTGGTGGACGTGTCTTTGGAGCTCTGCGACCGGGCAGGCTTTTGCTGCGCGCTCTGGACTTGCACGCTGGCTGCTACGTCTGACGCCCGACCGACCACGGAAAACCTCTTGGCAACATCTTCGGCATAAGGGGGTAGCAAGGAGCGGGCCAGCTTCCTGAAGAGATTTTTTATCAAGTAAAATCAAAAGCTTGTGTGATTTTCGCCCTCACCGCGAGGGGCGCCAAAGCCCCGCCATTTCTGCCTCCCCGGCAAGAATTGCCCTAAGCGGCCGCCCGCGTGATTGCTTCACCGGAATGGCGCCTATATTAAAGAGCTGCTCTCAGCCGCTTTCGACCGGGCAGTCGTGCCCCCCGGGGGAACCAAAGTTCCCGGGGAGCGTCGATGTCCCGCCGGAAGGCGAAATGTCCAAGTCATCGCGGATCGCGAACGCCGCCGTCACAACGCTTTAAGGCCCATGCTGAACAGTCTGGATCTCGAAGGCCGTCCTGAGGACACCCGGGTCGTCGTTGCCATGTCGGGCGGCGTCGATTCCTCGACGACGGCTGCGCTGCTCAAGGCCGAGGGCTATGACGTCGTCGGCATCACGCTGCAGCTCTATGATCATGGCGCGGCGACCCACCGCAAGGGCGCCTGCTGCGCCGGCCAGGACATTCACGACGCCCGCGACGTCGCCGCCAAGCTCGGCATCCCCCATTACGTGCTCGACTACGAGGATCGCTTTCGCGAGTCCGTCATCGACAATTTCGCCGACTCCTACGCGCTCGGCGAGACGCCGGTGCCGTGCATCGAGTGCAACCGCTCCGTCAAGTTTCGCGACCTCCTGAAGACCGCGCGCGAGCTCGGCGCGCAGGCGCTCGCCACCGGCCATTACGTCGCCTCGCGCCGCCGCGACGACGGCTCGCGCGCGCTGGTCTGCGCCGCCGACAGCGACCGCGACCAGAGCTACTTCCTGTTCGCGACCACGCAGGAGCAGCTCGACTTCCTGCGCTTCCCGCTCGGCGACATGACCAAGCCCGAGACGCGCGAGCTCGCGCGCCGCTTTGGCCTCGCCGTTGCCGACAAGCACGACAGCCAGGACATCTGCTTCGTGCCGACCGGCCGCTACACCGACATCATCACCCGCCTGCGTCCGAACGCGATGGACCCCGGCGACATCGTCGATCTCGACGGACGCGTGCTCGGCCGGCACAACGGCATCGCCAATTTCACCGTCGGCCAGCGCCGCGGCCTCGGCATCGCCGCTCACGCACCGCTGTTCGTGGTGCGGCTGGATGCCCCGGGCCGCCGCGTCGTCGTCGGCCCGCGCGATGCGCTGAAGATGCACCGCATCGTGCTGCGCGACGTCAACTGGATCGGCGCCGGCGACATCGACCGCGCCATCGGCGCCGGCCTCGAGATGTTCGTGCGCGTGCGCTCGACCCGCAGCCCGCAGCCCGCCTGGCTGCGCGGCGGCAACGGCCATTACGAAGTCGAGCTCGTCGCCGGCGAGGAGGGCGTCTCGCCCGGCCAGGCCTGCGTGTTCTACGACGCGCCATCGGGGCAGGCGCGCGTGCTCGGCGGCGGCTTCATCCAGAGCGCCGCCGCGAAGGTCGCAACGAGCACTGCGAGGCCGCTGGTGGAAGCGGTACGCGGTTAGAAAATTTCCGGGGCAGGGGGCATGGCAGCAGACATCTCGCGGGCCGGGGTCGAGAAGGCCTATGGCCGCTGGGCGCCGGTCTACGATCTCGTGTTCGGCAAGGTCTTCGACGCCGGACGCCAGTCGACCATCGCGGAGGCGGACCGCATCGGCGGCCGCATCCTCGATGTCGGTGTCGGCACCGGGCTTTCGCTCTCTGATTATTCGCGCACGACAAAAATCTGCGGCGTCGACATCTCCGAGCCGATGCTGCGTAAGGCGCAGGCGCGCGTGCGCGCGCTGCGGCTCAGCAATGTCGAGGTGCTCTCGGTGATGGACGCGAAGAACCTCGCCTTCCCCGAAAACTTTTTTGACGCGGTGGTGGCGCAATATGTCATCACCGCCGTGCCCGATCCCGAAGGCACGCTCGACGAGTTCGTGCGCGTGCTCAAGCCCGGCGGCGAGCTGATCCTAGTCAACCACATCGGCGCGGAGAGCGGCCCGCGCAAGCTGTTCGAGCTCGCCTTCGCACCCATCGCCCGCCGCCTCGGCTGGCGCCCGGAATTCCCGTGGGACCGCCTCGTCAACTGGGCCGCCAAGCACCGCGGCGTCACGCTCGCCGAGCGCCGTCCGATGCCGCCGATGGGGCACTTTTCGCTGATCCGCTACGTCAAATCGTGAGCGTGATTTGCGGGGATCGTGCCGTTGGCCGGCACTGTCGCCGCGCAAGGCGTCTTGAAGCATCGGCCGCAGGGAAACCGCCAGCCATGTTCCCGCGCTTCAATTCGCCGTGCGTCGGCCGGAACCTCCGCATGGCCGGAGACGTTTCCCTCCCATGCGCACCACATCAAACATCATCCTGGCCAGCCTCCTGATCGCCGCCTCAGGCAGCGCGATCGCGCAGGCCCCGCCGCGACCTGCAACGCCGCCGCAAGCAACCGCGCCGCCATCGGCCCAGCATGCCGCCAATTGCATGCCGCAGGACCGCCCGAACCGCGCCACCGCGCCCGACGGCACCACCACCGGCCAATCCCGGGAACCGCTCGGCGACAAACTGGCCAAATCCGACGGCGTGCTCTGCCCGCCCTCCGGCGTCGACCCCGACATGCACGCCCCGGCCCCCTCTACGGACGGCGCCATGCCGGTCATCCCACCCCCCGGCAGCCCCGGCGGCGACCCGACGGTCAGGCCGAAATAGGCTGATTCTTCCTTCGCCTCTCCCCGCCTGCGGGGAGAGGCCGGAGCGCATCGAAGATGCGATCCGGGTGAGGGGCGACTCCCCACGAGTCCGGTGCCGAAAAATTGCAGATTCTGGTGCCAAATTCGGCACAAACGGCCTTGTCTCGCCAAAGCTTTAGCGAAGGCGGATTGACAGCCCGCCGCCCCCTTCCTTATATGCCGCGCGTTCGCGAGATCGGCCGTTCCGCCGTTCGCGACCCTGTGGCGGGGTAGCTCAGCTGGTTAGAGCACGGGAATCATAATCCTGGGGTCGGGGGTTCGAGTCCCTCTCCCGCTACCATCTTTCCCCACCCCCATTGACTTGGTTTGGGAAAGCTTTTTCCCCCAAACCCAACGCGCGATAAAGTGCTTCAACCGGACGGTTCGATGACCTTCACCATCGGGATCATCTCGGATACGCACGGCCTGCTCAGGCCGGAGGCGCTGCGCGTGCTGGCCCATGTCGACCACATCATTCACGGCGGCGACATCGGTGATCCCGAGATCATCACCGCGCTGCGGAGAATTGCCCCCGTCACGGCGATCAGAGGAAACGTGGATACGGGCGAGTGGGCCACCGAATTTGCAGAAACCGAGTTCGTGCGGCTCGCCGGACGGCTGTTCTACGTTCTGCACGACCTCATCACCCTGCAGGTCGATCCCGTAGCTGAGGGCATCGATGTTATTGTTTCGGGCCACTCCCACGTGCCGAAGATCAATACCGTAGACGGCTTGCTCTACCTGAATCCCGGCAGTGCTGGGCGCCGACGCTTCAAGCTACCGATCACGCTTGCGCGCCTCGAAATCGCTCCCGACGGTCTGAAACCAATCATCCACGATCTGGATGTTGGATAGGCCGCGTCCATAGGCAGCGCCAGATGGGGAGATCGAGCTGAGGCTCGACATCGTCGTTCACCAGCGTTTGCAGCGACGACAGCGACACGCCCAGAAGGCGAACCGACTTCGGGAAGGGCATCTCGGCCTGCAGCAGGCTATCGCCAAACTCTCCAAGTTGTCCCGGCTCGATACGGAATTCGGGACCGACCGGCTCCGCGTGATGCGGGACGTTGGATGTCATCAAGGTTGCGTCGATATGAGGTGCTGTTGGTGTCCCAAGTCGGCAGGCAGACTTCGAACGCGGTAACGCATGATGCGGAGATAGGGATCGTCTTTCTCAAAAGAAAGGGCCGCCTCGTGGCGGCCCCGTCCCTCGAACTGTGATTGAGGTGGTCGAGCAACTCGGCTCGGAAATCCTGCTCGATATGAAGGTCGGCGAGAGATCATGGTGGCGAGCGTCGAGCCGACCGCGAGGGTGAGGGTGGGCGACAAGCTGCGCGTTGCCATGCAGCCCTCTAGCCCGTCTTATTCGTAAGAGTGCGCCTGAGGGGTAAAGCGCTGATGCGGCGTAGGATTCGGTTGCGAAGCCAACCCCATCACCTCCAACCGCGAACGCCACGCCCGCC
>NZ_JASAUS010000130.1:0-21930 GCF_029953005.1 Bradyrhizobium sp. Mp27
TCTCAAAAGTTCTTCTGGAGTGATCATCGATGGTGTCCACCTCGTTCATGGTGGACACCTCATCCCATCCCCGCGCTCAACTGCATAGGTGCGTAGAAAGGAGCGCTTACGTCGTATCCATGGTCATCGCTCCTGTGCTTGGTTGAGGTCCGACGGCGGTGGCGCATCAAGCGTTTGTGGTCCGTAAGAGAGTGCGCGCCGCAGGCCTGCGTTGTGACCTCAAACTGGCCCGATTGAATTGCGATAAAAATAGAAATAATTGAAAGATACTGTTTCCATTTTTGATCTCATCGGCGCAGCGTCCGCGGAGGCGAACGCTCTGCTCGAGCCGCTGGTCCCGGTCGATTGCACGCATGGATCGACCGCGTCCACGTGCGCTTGCGCGACCTCGCCCCGATGCTAAAAGCGATGGCAATAAGAAGGGTATTGCCATGATCTCACTCGCCGACCTCCAGCGCCGCATCGAAGCGGACGAGCTTTCGCCCGATGACGCCATCGCCCAGTCGCACGCGGCGATCGAGGCCAGGGAGAAGGACGTTCGCGCCTTCGTCCGTCACGACAAATCCGCGAAGGCGCAAGCCTCCGGCCCGCTGCGCGGCATCGCCGTCGGCATCAAGGACATCATCGACACCGCCAACATGCCGACCGAGATGGGCTCGGAGATCTATCGCGGCTGGCAGCCGCGCTCGGACGCGCCGGTCGTGATGATGCTGAATCGGGCAGGCGCCACCATCATCGGCAAGACCACCACCACGGCGTTCGCCTCGCGCGATCCGACCCCGACGCTCAATCCGCACAATCTCGGCCATACGCCGGGCGGCTCGTCCTCGGGCTCGGCGGCGGCGGTCGGTGCCGGCATGATCCCGCTGGCGCTGGGCACCCAGACCGGCGGCTCGGTGATCCGTCCCGCGGCCTATTGCGGGGCTGCCGCGATCAAGCCGTCGTTCCGGATGCTGCCGACCATCGGCGTGAAATGCTATTCGTGGGCGCTGGATACGGTTGGCCTGTTCGGCAGCCGTGCGGAGGATCTTGCGCGCGGGCTGCTGGCGATCACCGGCCGCACTGAATTCGATGGCATCGCCGCGGCCAAGGCGCCGCGCATCGGCGTGGTGAGGCAGGAGTTTGCCGAGGCCGTGGAGCCGGCCGCGGAAGAGGGCTTGCAGGCTGCGATCAAGGCGGCCGAGAAGGCCGGTGCCAGTGTCAAGACCATCGATCTGCCGGAGTCGGTGCAGGAAGCCTGGCGCATCCACCCGATCATCCAGGATTTCGAGGCGCATCGCGCGCTGGCCTGGGAGTTTTCGGAGCATCACGACGAGATCGCGCCGATGCTGCGTGCCAGCCTCGATGACACCGTCGGCTTGACGCCGAAGCAGTATGACGACGCGCGTCGGATCGCCCGCCGTGGCCGCCGCGAGCTCGGCGAGCTGTTCGAGGGTTTTGACGTGCTGCTGACCTATTCGGCGCCGGGCACCGCGCCGGCCAAGGAGCTCGCCTCGACCGGCTCGCCCCGTTACAACCGGCTCTGGACGCTGATGGGCAATCCTTGCGTCAACGTGCCGGTGATGAAAGTGGGTGGCCTGCCGATCGGCGTGCAGGTGATCGCGCGGTTCGGCAACGATCCGGGCGCGCTTGCGGCGGCGTGGTTCCTGGAGGACGCGCTGGCGAAATCAGGCTAGGGCAGGCTCAGCGGCGGGCAGCGCGCGTTCGGCTTCAGTGCCTGTCGCGCCTTGTCCGAGCCAACGCTCGGCGGCCTCGCGGCCGCTCCGGTGCAGCGTGCGAATGAAGCCGCGGCCGAGATCGGTGGATGAGCGCTGCGCCAGGCCCTCAATGGAATCTTCGGCTGCGATCCTGGAGAGCCGCAGCGAAGGTGCGGCGGTGGCTCGCGCCCATTCGAGTGCCGCGATCTCGGCGTTGAGAGCGGCGTTGGCCGCGATCTGGTCGAGCCTGCGGTCGATCGCGGCGAGGGTGATCGGCACGTAGCTGTCGCGCGTGGGCGTGACCTGGACGAGCAGCAGGTCGGAGGCTGTCGATTCCTGCGCCAGGCGCACCAGCGGCGGATTGCCGGCAATGCCGCCATCCCAATAGGCCTCGCCGTCGATCTCGACGGCGCAGTGAACCAAAGGCGGGCAGGTCGAGGCCAGCGCGACGTCGGCGGTAATGCAATCGTTGCGGAAGATCTGCTGCTGCCCATCGCGGATTCGCGTCGCGGCGATCAGCAGTTTTGGGCAGGCCGCGTCGCGCAAGGCGGCAAAATCGATGTCGCGCGACAGCGCCAGCCGCAGCGGATCGAGATCGAACGGATCGAACTGGCCGGAGCGCAACGTCGGCCCGAACGCGACCGAGCTTCCCGCCGGCGAGAATCCGCCGACCAGCATCAAGGATCGGAACGAGGCCTCGTGCATCAGGCGGGCCCAGAACCGGTTCAACCGCGAATGGGCGCCTTCGCGTCCGCCTTCGGCGAGGCCGGTGGCGAGCAGCAGCGCATTGATGGCGCCGGCACTGGCGCCGCTGATGGTGTCGATCTGGATGGTCGGGTGTTCCAGCAACCGCTCCAGCACGCCCCAGGTGAAGGCCGCAAATGTGCCGCCGCCCTGAAGGGCTAGCGACAGTCTTTGCGGCGGCCATTGATCGGAGTGCGGCTGCGCGTGCGCGACCGGCGCGGCAATGGTCGCAATCTCGACTCGCGCGGCGGCTTGCGCGACGGGCGCAGGCCGGGTCAGTGGCGGGGGTACGGGAGCAGGCTCGGGCGCGGGCAGCGGCGATGGCGCATCGGACCAGACATTGGTCATCGAGAGCAGCCGGCTTGCTGCGGTGCTGGAAGCACCGTGCGAACCGGACCCGTCATGCGTGCCGACAATCTTCTCGCTCATTCTGAGCAACCGCGTAACGCCATTTCCGCTGTCAGGATGACAGGCGTGGAACTCGTTCGCCACTCCGGCCGCGAGCAGCTTCCGAGTTGCGAACAGGAATTGGCATATAATGCGGAGGCGGTGCGGCGATATCCGTACTTTTTCCGGCCTTGGATTTTGTTTTGACGCGTTTTCTTGACGCGAACCGGTATCCACTTCGCTCGAAAACGCTCTAGGCCTTCTCGCCGATCCGGCTTTCCTTGCCGGATTGCAGTCGCTTGATGTTCTCGCGATGCGCGTAGAACAAGAGCAGCGTTAGCGCCGCGAACAGCGATGCAAGCGCGAGGTGCCCGAACCACCACAGGAATATCGGGGTGATGAATGCCGCCACCAGCGCGGAGAGCGAGGAGTAGCGGGTGGTGAAGGCGGTGGCGAGCCAAAGCAGGCAGAACACGACCGCGCCGGGCCAGAACAGGCCGAGCAGGATGCCGATA
Organism: Bradyrhizobium sp. Mp27; assembly: GCF_029953005.1. Classification (NCBI taxonomy): domain Bacteria; kingdom Pseudomonadati; phylum Pseudomonadota; class Alphaproteobacteria; order Hyphomicrobiales; family Nitrobacteraceae; genus Bradyrhizobium; species Bradyrhizobium sp. Mp27. The sequence continues at coordinate 3,344 of NZ_JASAUS010000130.1, forward strand.
TAGACGGCGACGCCCTTGCCGCCTCTAAACTTCAGCCAGACCGGGAAGAGATGGCCGAGGAAGGCGCCGAGCCCGGCCACCATGGCGGCATTGGGCCCCGCGATGTAGCCGGCGATCACCACCGCGACCGTGCCCTTAAGTGCGTCGAGCAGCAGGGTGCCCGCGGCAAGGCTCTTGCGGCCCGTGCGCAGCACGTTGGTGGCGCCGATGCTGCCGGAGCCGATCGAGCGAATATCCTGCGTGCCGGCGAGCCTGGTCAGGACCAGCCCGAACGGAATCGAGCCGAGCAGGTAGCCGATGACAAAGGCCACCGGCAGGAAGGCTTCAAGCCCCATGGCCGCATCTCCATGCTGAACCGCGACGCCACGCATGAATTTGCCCGTCAGACATGCTCGTACACCGTCCGTCCGCCGACAATGGTGCGCACCACGCGGCCTGTAAAGCGGGCCTCGTCGAACGGGGTGTTCTTGCAGGGCGATTTGAGGTCGGCGGGATCGACGATCCAGGGCACATCGGGATCGATCACGATGACATCGGCCGGGCTACCCGTGCGCAGGGTTCCACCCGGCAGGCCCAGGATCTCGGCCGGCCGCGTCGACATGGCCCGGATCAGCGTCTTCAGGTCCAGTTCCTCATTGTGCACGAGACGAAGGCCCGCCGGCAGCATGGTCTCGAGCCCGATGGCGCCGGGGGCGGCTTCCGCGAACGGCAGGCGCTTGACCTCGACGTCCTGCGGATTGTGGTCGGACATGATGACGTCGACGAGGCCGGAGGCGACCGCTGCGACCAGCGCGCGGCGGTCGTCCTCGGTCCGCAGCGGCGGCGACAGCTTCAGGAACGACCGGTAGGGCCCGATGTCGTTCTCGTTCAGCGCAAGATGATTGATCGAGGCCGAGGCGGTCACGGCGAGGCCGGCGTCGCGGGCGCGCTTGAGGACGTCGAGCGAGTCGATACAGGTCAGCGACGCCGCGTGATAGCGCCCGCCGGTGAGCGCGACGAGACGCATGTCGCGCTCGAGCATCACGGCCTCCGCCGCGTTCGGGATGCCCATCAGGCCGAGCCGCGAGGCGAACTCGCCCTCGTTCATCACGCCTTCGCCGACGAGATCGGGATCCTCGGTGTAATGCACGATCAGCGCGTCGAAATCGCGCGCGTAGGTCAGCGCGCGGCGCATCACCTGCGCGTTGATCACGCTCTTGTCGCTGTCGCTGAAGGCGATCGCGCCGGCGGCCTTGAGGAGGCCGAACTCGGTCATCTCCTCGCCGTGCATTCCCTTGGTGAGCGCCGCCATCGGCTGGATGTTGACGATCGCGGTGTCGCGGGCGCGGCGCATCACGAAGTCGACGGTGGCCGAGTTATCGATCACCGGAGACGTGTCGGGCTGGCAGATGATGGTGGTGATGCCGCCGGTCGCGGCCGCCTGGCTCGCGGAGGCAAAGGTCTCGCGATGGCTGAAGCCGGGCTCGCCGACGAAGGCGCGCATGTCGACCAGGCCGGGGGCCACGATCTTGCCGGCGCAGTTGACGACGTCGGTGCCCTCGGGGACGCCGGCCGCTCCGATGCCGCGACGGGTCTCGCGGATGATGCCGTCGGCAATCAGGACATCGCCGGGGCCGTCGAAATCCCTGCTGGGATCGACGACGCGGGCGTTGGCAAGCAGGATGGGACGGCGGTCAGTCAGCATGAGCATCACGCGTTCGGCAAGTTGCGGGCGAGCGCTTCGAGCACGGCCATCCGTACCGCCACGCCCATCTCGACCTGTTCGCGGATCAGCGATTGCGCGCCGTCGGCGACCGCGGTGTCGATCTCGACGCCGCGGTTCATCGGACCGGGATGCATGACGAGAGCGTCCGGCTTGGCGTAAGCGAGCTTTTTCTGGTCCAGCCCGAAATAGTTGAAATATTCGGAGGTCGACGGCACGAAGGAGCCGTTCATGCGCTCGCGCTGGAGCCGCAGCATCATGACGATATCGGCGCCGTTGAGCCCCTCGCGCATGTCGCGCGCAACCTCGACGCCCATGCGCTCGATGCCGGGCGGCAGCAGCGTGGAAGGGCCGACGACGCGGACGCGGGCGCCCATCGTGTTGAGCAGGATGATGTTGGAACGGGCGACGCGCGAATGCAGCACGTCGCCGCAGATCGCGACCACGAGGCCCTCGATCCGGCCCTTGTTGCGGCGGATGGTCAGCGCGTCGAGCAGCGCCTGCGTCGGATGCTCGTGCGCGCCGTCGCCGGCATTGATCACGGAACCGTCGACCTTGCGCGCCAAAAGTTCCACCGCGCCGGAGGCGTGATGGCGCACCACCAGGATGTCCGGGTGCATGGCGTTCAGTGTCATCGCGGTGTCGACCAGCGTCTCGCCCTTCTTGATGGAAGAGGAGGAGACCGACATGTTCATGACGTCCGCGCCCAGCCGCTTGCCGGCGAGCTCGAACGAGGACTGGGTTCGGGTGGAGGCCTCGAAGAAGAGGTTCACCTGCGTCCGTCCACGCAGGACGGTACGCTTCTTGTCAACCTGGCGGTTGAGCTCGACATATTCTTCGGACAGGTCGAGGAGGCCGGTGATGTCGGCCGCGGAAAGGCCCTCGATGCCCAGCAAATGCCGGTGGCCGAGGACGAAGGTCGATTTCGATGTCATTAAAACGAGAGCTATAGGCGGGGATGGCGGGGGGAGCAAGGGCCAATGCCGGGGCGGGGAGTTATCCCCTGATCTGTCAGCTTCGTCGCTCTGGCGTGGCCTGTCGCCAGTATCTCCGTCATGCCCGGGCTTGTCCCGGGCATCCACGATCTTCTATCGCATTTGAGGCAAAAGGACGTGGATGGCCGGGACAAGCCCGGCCATGACGATGGGGATGGATCACGTGAAGTTAATCCGAATTGTGATTGCGCTGACGATGATAACAGCCGAAGCCTACGCCCGATCGCTCCCCGGCGGCTTCGTCTATCTGCGCGACATCGACCCCGGCATCATCCAGGACATCCGCTACGCCACCTCGAACAATTTCGTCGGCCGTCCGCTCGCCGGCTACGGCGCCGGCGAATGCGTGGTGAAGCGCGAGGTCGGGCTGCGGCTGAAGGCGGTTCAGCAGGAGCTGGCGGCGCAAGGCCTGTCGCTGAAGATGTTCGACTGCTACCGGCCGGCGCGGGCCTCGCTCGACATGGTGAAGTGGTCGCAGAACGGCTACGAGACGGCGGCCGAGCGGCGCTACAATCCGAAGATCCCGAAGAGTGAGCTGTTCCGCCTCGGCTACATCGCGAGCCGCTCGCAGCATTCCACGGGTGCTGCGCTCGATCTCACGCTGGTCGATCTCAAGGCTGACAATTCCGCCAGATACGACCCGTCAAAAACCTATGCCGATTGCACGGCGCCGGTCGAGGCACGATTGCCGGAGGGCAGCGTCGACATGGGCACGGGCTACGACTGCACCGACGTGAAGGGGCATACCGCGGCACCCTCGATCAATCCGGAGCAGCGCGCCTGGCGCAAGCGGCTGGTGGCCGCGATGGCGAAGCAAGGCTTTGTGAACTATGCGAAGGAGTGGTGGCATTTTTCCCTGCCGGGGGCGGGCGCGGCGGCCTATGATTTCCCGATTCCGCCGCGAACGAAGTAGATCGTCGTGCGAACGGCCCCGGAATGACGGTGCCGTCCCAACGAAAGCGCTTGAATGGACTCCCTCAATCCCGATCTCCCGCCGATGACCGTGACGCCAGCCGCGCCTCGCGTCTGGAAATTCTGGGGCACGGCGGTGTGGGGCCTGCTCATCTTCGTCGCGATGTTTCTCGGCCAGGTCGGCGCCATCCTCTATCTGGCCTGGGACCGTGGCGATCCCCTCGACCTGATGTCGATCCAGCGTGTCGGTCGCGAGCCCGCGGCGCTCGCACTGTCGGTGACCATGGGCCTACCGGCGACGCTGGCCGCGGTGTGGCTCGCCATCCGCATCAAGAAGGCCTCGTTCGTCGATTACCTCGCGCTGCATTGGCCGTCCTGGAAGCAAATGCTGTTCGGCGCCATCGGGCTTGTCCTGATCGTGGTCGCCTGGGAGACGATGTCGCGGAGCCTCGGCCGCGAGGCGACGCCGGGCTTCATGACCGATCTGTTGAAATCGGGCCGCGACAAGGGCGCGGCTGTGATGCTGCTGTTCGCGTTCAGTGTCGCTGCGCCGATGTCGGAAGAGGTTTTGGCGCGCGGCTTCCTGTTTCGCGGCTGGTCGGCGAGCTTCCTGCGCGTGCCCGGCGCGATCATCCTGTCGTCACTGGTGTGGACGGTCGTGCACCTGCAGTACGACATGTACTTCCTCGCCGAGGTCTTCTCCATCGGCCTGTGGTTCGGCTACATGCGCTATCGCGCCAACTCGCTCTGGCTCACCATCGCGCTGCATGCGCTGAACAATCTGACTGCGGTGGTGCTGACGATGTGGCTGGGGAGCTGAAGGGCGGAATTCGCTTCGAGCGGCCAACGCTGATCAACCGTCTAGTTGTCCTGCCGTATTATATGCTAGGTGGAACAAAGTCCGATCGTCACGGATAGGTTGTCCACCAATGTCAGAGCTTCAGCATCATCCGTCAGTGGTGGGTTCGCCTCGGCCGCCCCGGACATGGGATTTCGCTGCTCGTTGGTCTCATCGCTTATGCGGTTCATACTCTGACATTGAAACTCGCCCTGAACACGATGTGGGACTTGCGCCATGTCGTGGAGCGATTTTCGTTGGCACAAGTCCGAGTGGGTTTTGCCATTGTTCTGGCGTGCCCGGCGACAGTGGCGGTGTTCTGGATCGCGACGCGCGTGGCCAACCGAAAGTTCACTGACTATCTCGCTTTGAATTGGCCGAAGACAAGCGAGTTTGTGCTTGCGCTCGTTCTCACGTCGATACTTCTCTTGGTGCAGTACTTCACTTGGCCCATTCTCAGCAGATGGGACTTGTCCGCCGATCATTCTTTCGCCGGCTCACCGGACGGATTGCTGATTTATCTGTTGGGCGGGTGCATTGCAGCGCCGATCTCTGAGGAATTGGCGTTCCGCGGCTTTATGTTTCGCGGCTGGTCGCAGTCATTCCTTCACCCGCCGGGAGCCATTGTGCTGACGGCGGCCGCATGGGCAATGCTCCACAATCAATATAATTGGCTAGGCCAGTTTTCGGTGTTCGCCGGCGGACTCCTTCTTGGGTACATTCGCTGGCGCAGCAATTCGACTTGGTTGACCGTGATGGTTCATTCAGGGGTCAACATCCTCATCTTCTCTACGAGCGGCACCTACGTCTAGCGCGCCGCCACCAGCGCGATCGCGATCGGCATCGTGACCGCCGCCAGGATCGTCTGCAGCGTGATGATCTGCGCCAGCAGCGGCGCATCGCCGCCCATCTGGCGGGCCAGCACATAGGCGCTGGGCGAGGTCGGCACCGCCGCGCAGATTGCGACGATCGCCAGGCTGTCGCCCGAGAGCCCGAACCAGGCGGCGAGCGCCAGCGCGAGCACGGGCATCAGCGCCAGCTTGAACGCCACGCCGATGGTCGCGCTCACGCTCGGACGGAGCAGGCCCTTGAGCTGCAGGCCGGCGCCGGTGACGAGCAGACCGATGGCGAGCGAGGACCGGCCAAGGGCATCCGCGACCTCGTGCCAGATCTTTGGCAGCGGCAGATGAATGACGTTGATGACGAGGCCGATCACGCAGGCCCAGATCAGGGGATTGCGGACCACCGTCATGACGATGGCGCGCGCGGACTGCTTCTCGGGCGATGCATAGTGCGCGAGCACGGCGACGCTGAATACGTTGACCAGCGGAATGATCGCGACCATCGCCACCGAGGCCAGCGCCAGTCCGACATCGCCGAACATGTTGGCGGACACCGAGAGCGCCACATAGGTCTGCCAGCGCGTCGCGCCCTGGAAGATCGAGGTGAAGGCGGGACCGTCGATGTCGAACCGCGCGAGCGCCGGGCGGAGCGCGAGGCAGAGCAGCGACATCGCGAGCACCGACAGCAGCAGCGCGCCGCCGACGCCGGCGACCGGCACCCTGGAGAGGTCGGCCTTCACCAGCGTCTGGATCAGCAGCATCGGGAACAGCACGAAATAGGTCAGCCGCTCCAGCCCGTGCCATTGCGTGTCGAGCTGCATCAGGGTGCGCCTGAGCACCACGCCGAGCACGATGAGGATGAAGACCGGCAGCAGCGCCGCGATCACGACGGCCATGGATCAGCCCGATGCCGCGCGAAGATTGGCGAGGCGGTCGAGCGCGCCTTGCAGGATGAAGATCGCGGCGTGCTCGTCGATCACCTCGGCGCGCTTGGCGCGGCTGACATCCATGCCGATCAGCTCGCGCTCGACCGCTGCGGTCGACAGACGCTCGTCCCAGAGGCCGATGGGGAGTGTGGTCAGCCCGGCAAGGTTGCGGGCGAAGGCGCGGGTCGACTGCGCCCGCGGGCCCTCGCTGCCGTCCATGTTGATGGGCAGGCCGAGCACGAAGCCGACCGCCTTGCGCTCGGCCGCGATCGCGAGCAACCGCGCCGCGTCCTGCTTGAACGCCTTGCGCTGGATGGTCTCGACGCCGGTCGCTAACCGCCGGTCCGGATTGGACACGGCAACACCAATGGTCTTGGTGCCGAGGTCAAGGCCGACCAACCCGCCGCGTTCGGGCCAGTGGGTTGCAGCATCGATCAGGGGCAGGATAAGAGCCGGCATGGGACCAGCGCTTATCACGCGTCGCGCTGCGGAGTGAACCCGGAACATGGATGCACTGACACTATTCGGCCTGTTTGCCGTGACGGCGATGCTGGTCTGCTATGCCCTGGAGGATCGCAGCCATTGGTTCGTGCTGCTGTTCGCGGTGTCCTGCGCGCTCGGCTCGGCTTACGGCTTCCTGCAAGGCGCCTGGCCGTTTGGCCTCGTCGAAGCCATCTGGGCCTTCGTTGCATTGCGGCGATGGCACCTGAGGCCGCGATGACGGACAGGTCGGGCGAGGGCGCCTGCCGGGCGGCAGGCCGATCCTCGCCCGCTGAGTACGTCGCCGATCAGCGGATCGCGATCGGGTTGATCATCGCCTGCACGCCGCCGGTCCAGCGCGGCTGTCCGAGCACGAACAGGAATTCGTAGCCCTTGTCGCGAGCGAGCGCGGCGGTGTCCATGTTCTCGAGAATGTAGGTCCCATTCATGGCGAGCAGGATCTGGTGCACCTCGAACACGTTCTTGGACTCGAACGGCAGCACCTCGAGCGCCCAGGTGTCGGCCCCGATGGCGACCACACCCTTGCCGGTCAGGTACTTCGCGCCTTCGACGCCGAGACCGGGCTCGCCGGCCGAATAGCGCTTGTCGTCCTTGCCGATCAGGCCGAGCCAGCCGGTGTGGAAGATGACGACGTCGCCCTGGCGGATCTCGACGTTCTGCTGCTTGGCGGCTTCCTCGATCTCCTTGACGTTGAAGGCAGTGCCTTCCTTCACCACGTCGGTTTTGAAATAGGCGGCCATGTCGAGCAGCACGCCGCGGGTGACCATCGGCGGCACCTTCTCGATGCCGAGCTTCTTCAGCCCGTTCGGATCGGCGAAATCGGCGAGCTTGTTGCCGTTGTAATAGACGTGCTCGACGCCGAGATGGCCGAGACCGTCGAGCTGGCTGCCGATGCCGACCCAGGTATCAAGGATATCGTCGTTATAGGTCGCCTTGTTCGGACCGAGACCCGCGCTGCCGGCCTGTCCGGGCTGTACGATGGTCAGCTTGAACGTGCGCGGGGGATATGCGGGCGTCTGGGGCGTGACGGGAATGCCGAGGGCGTAGGTCTTGCCGGTCTTCACCAGCGAGGCGGCCTTCACCACCAGCTCCGGCGTCATGTAATTGGCGGCACCGATCTCGTCGTTCGGTCCCCATTTCGATTTGGTCCAGTCTTGTGCGCTTGCAGTTCCTGATATCGCCGACAACGCGGCGACACAGCACAACACGAGCGTATTGCGCATCGATAGTCCTCCCGATGTTTTGGCTTCGTTGTGTTTTCGCGCTGGCCAGTGATACATCCTAACGTAGAACGGATGCGTGCTTCAAAGCATTTCGAGGTGCCGCGCTGCGGCGGCTGAACGCAGCGCAGACTAATTCAAGCGCGATGGATTTGTGACGAATTTCGCCGCGTGGAACGCTGCGCCGGTGTCAGGCCGCGATGACGTCGTTGTCTTTCTTCAGGCAGGACATGAAACCTTGAAGCGCGCTGTATTGGTGTCCGGCGCTGCGCTGGATGAAGAGCGTCTCGACGCGCGCATGTGACGGGCCCAGCGCGTGGATCGACACGCTGCCGGCCATCGCACTGCGTTCGACCACGGCGCGCGGCAGCAGCGTCACGCCCATGCCGGCGGCGACACAGCCGATCATGCCGTCGAGCGTGCCGAGCTCGAAGCGTGCGGCCGACGGCCAGCCGAACTCGACAAAGATCTGTTCGAGACGCTGGCGGTAGGTGCAGCCGGTGCGGAACACCAGCGCAGTCGGACCGGACTCCGGCGTGCCGGCGCGCAGCTCGGCGAGCGAACCCCAGCGCCGCGCGCTGACCAGCACCAGCTCTTCGCGAAACGCGCTCGTCGCAGTGAGGTCGGCATGTGCGATGGGACCCGCGACGAAGGCGCCGTCGAGCGTGCCTTCGAGCACGCCCGCGACGAGGTCGGCGGTGGTCGCGGTGCGCAGGCTCAGCCGCACGGCAGGGAAGTTGCGGTGGAAATCGGCGAGGAGGGACGGCAACCGCACGGCTGCCGTGGTCTCCATCGAGCCGATCGCGAGCGGTCCCTTCGGCTCGCCGTCGTCGCGCGCGGCAAGCACGGCCTCCCGTGATAGCGCGGCCATCCGCTGTGCGTAGGGCAGGAGGCGCTTGCCGGCGCCGGTCAGCGTCATGCCACGGCTGTGGCGTTCGAACAGCGGTGTGCCGATCTCCGCTTCCAGCGCCTTCACGCGCTGGGTGACGTTGGATTGCACCGTGTTCAGCTCTTCGGCGGCGCGGGTGATGCCGCCGGTACGGGCGACGGCGGCAAAGGTCTGGATATCGCTGAGTTCCATGGCGTCGTTTCGCTTTTGTGATGGCAGCGTTCGCAACAATTCATTTTTCGAGAATGCTAGTCGCGCCTAGTCTCCCTGTCCAGATCAGGGAGGGGCTATGCCCATTGAGACGTCGCTGACCAGGCTGCTGGAGATTGAGCATCCCATCCTGCTGGCGCCGATGGATATCGTCGCCGGCAGCCGGCTTGTGACGGCCGTGAGCCGTGCCGGCGGTTTCGGCATTCTGGGCGGCGGCTATGGCGAGAAGGTGTGGCTGGAGCAGGAGACTGCAAAGCTCGCGGGCTTGCCAGCGCCATTCGGGATCGGCTTCATCACCTGGAGCCTCGCCAAGCGGCCCGAGCTTCTCGATGTCGCACTTGCCGCAAAACCGTCTGCGATCATGTTGTCGTTCGGCGATCCCGCGCCGTTCGGGCCGAAGATCAAGTCCGCAGGTGCACGCCTGATCTGCCAGGTGCAGGATGAAGCCATGGCGCGGCAGGCGCTCGATGCCGGCGCCGACATCCTGATCGCGCAGGGCACGGAGGCGGGCGGTCACGGCGCCTCCCGCACCACCGTCGATCTCGCGCCTGCAATCGTCGATCTTGCCGCGGGCCACGTGCCTGTCGTCGCGGCCGGCGGCATTGCCGACGGGCGCGGTCTTGCCGCCATGATGATGCTGGGCGCGAGCGGCGTGCTGCTCGGCACGCGCTTCTATGCGAGCCAGGAGGCTGATGGCGCGGACGAGGCCAAGCGACGCATCTGCGCAGCGAACAGCGGCACGACCGTGCGCGGCATCATCTTCGATCTCTCGCGCAACAATGTCTGGCCGGCGCCTTTCACGGGAAGGTGTCTGGTCAACGACCACGCCAGACGCTGGATCGGCCGCGAGGTCGAGCTGATGCAGAATGTTGCCGCAGTCGCGGCGGACTATGCGGCCGCGAAAGCAGCCGGCAATTTCGACGTCGCGGCGGTGATCGCGGGCGAATCGGTCGGACTGATTCATGATATTGCACCGGCCGCCGAGATCGTGGGGCGGATTGCGATTGAAGCGGAGCAGCTTCTTGCCGGGCGACGCAACTCGATTTCTTCTTTTCCTTCTCCCCTTGTGGGAGAAGGTGGCGCGGATGCAATCCGCGCCGGATGAGGGGTCTGTCTCCGCGGATGCAAACCCCTCACCCGTCTCGCCGCTGTGTGGCGATCCACCCTCTCCCACAAGGGGAGAGGGAAGAGCGAACATGAGGCAAGAATTATGTGGCCTGACCGTCGACTGATCGACCTCTTCAAAACCGAATTCCCGATCGTGCTGGCGCCGATGGCGGGTGCGATGGATGCCGAACTGGTGATCGCCGTGGCAGAGGGCGGCGGGCTCGGCTCGCTGCCGAGCGCGATGCTGTCGCCGGAGAAGGCGCGCGAGCAGGTCAACATCATTCGCCAGCGCGTGAAGGCGCCGGTGAACATGAACTTCTTCTGCCACACGCCGGTTGACCTCACGGCCGAAGCCGAAGCGCGCTGGAAGCAGCGGCTCACGGGCTATTACACCGAGCACGGCCTCGATCCCGCAGCGCCCATCAACGCCGCGAACCGTGCGCCGTTCGACGCCGCCTTCTGCGAGGTCGTCGAGGAGCTGAAGCCGGAGATCGTCAGCTTTCATTTCGGCTTGCCGGAGCAGGCGCTGCTCAAGCGCGTCAAGGCGGCCGGCTGCCTCGTCATCTCGTCCGCCACGACGGTGAAGGAAGCCGTCTGGCTGGAAGAGCGCGGCGTCGATGCCGTCATTGCGCAAGGCGCCGAGGCGGGTGGCCATCGCGGCATGTTCCTGACCGACAAGATCTCCGAGCAGCCCGGCACCTTTGCGCTGGTGCCGCAGGTCGCCGACGCCGTGAAGGTGCCTGTCATCGCGGCAGGTGGTATCGCCGACGGGCGCGGCATCGCAGCTGCCTTCGCACTCGGCGCATCCGGCGTGCAGATCGGCAGCGCCTATCTGCGCTGCCCGGAAGCCAAGGTCAGCGCAGGCGGGCGGAAGGCGCTCGCTGAAGCGCGGGACGATTCCACCGTCATCACCAATGTCATGACCGGGCGTCCGGCGCGCGGCGTCCAGAACCGCCTGATGCGCGAAGCCGGCCCGATCTCGCCCGAGGCGCCGCCGTTTCCCCATGCCGCGACCGCGCTGGGGCCGCTGAAGGCGGCTGCCGAAAAGCAGGGCAGGGTGGATTTCACCAATCTCTGGGCCGGCCAGGCCGTGGCCCTGGGCCGCGAGGTGCCCGCAGCCGAATTGACCCGGGATTTTGCCAAATCGGCCCTGGCCCGCATGAAGGGACTGGCTGGCTAAGGTCGCGCCGCCGGTTGCGGCGCAAAAGCGGCCTCTGCTATACGGCAGTTAGATTTTGCCGTGAGAGGCCTTATATAATGTCCGTCGACGCCACTACCGTCCGCCGCATCGCGCATCTGGCGCGCATTGCGGTTTCCGAGGGCGAGGTTCCGCATCTGCAGGGCGAGCTCAACGCCATGCTCGCCTTTGTCGAGCAGCTCTCGGAGGTCAACGTCGAGGGCGTGGAGCCGATGACCTCGGTCACCCCGATGCAGATGAAGAAGCGGCAGGACGTGGTCAATGACGGCGAGATCGCCGACGATATCGTTGCCAACGCGCCCGCGACCGAAGGTCACTTCTTCCTGGTGCCGAAGGTCGTCGAATAAGTCTTCAATTCAGGACACTGTCCGATGTGCATGCTTTGCGACGATGAGAAGGCCTATCAGGCCTACATGAACTATCTCGACAAGATGGAGCGGCAGGGCAAGGCTGCCGATCCCAACGTCGCCGTCAATGCCGTGCTCGACGAGATCGAGGCCGACGCGAACGCCGCCGCCAAGAAAAAAGACGACCCGGCCAACGACAAAACCCTGTCTCCGTTCTTCTGCAGCCCGATCAATAAATGACCGATTTGACATCGCTGACGCTCGCCGAGGCCCGCAAGGGCCTCGCGGCAAAAACTTTCACGTCGCTCGAGCTGACCGACGCGCATCTGAACGCGATCGAAGCCGCACGCGTGCTCAATGCCTTCGTGATGGAGACGCCCGATCGCGCGCGCGACATGGCGAAGGCCGTGGACGAGAAGATCGCCAAGGGTGAGGGCGGCCCGCTCGCCGGCATCCCGCTCGGCATCAAGGATCTCTTTGCGACCAGGGGCGTGCGCACCACGGCGTGCTCGAAGATCCTCGGCAATTTCGTGCCGACCTATGAGTCCACCGTGACCTCGCAGCTGTGGCGCGATGGTGCGGTGATGCTCGGCAAGCTCAACAATGACGAGTTCGCGATGGGCTCGGCCAACGAGACCTCGTGCTTCGGTCCCGTCGGCAATCCCTGGCGGCGTGAGGGAAGCAACACGACGCTGGTGCCGGGCGGCTCGTCCGGCGGCTCGGCCTCGGCCGTGGCGGCGTTGCTGTGCATGGGCGCGACCGCGACCGACACCGGCGGCTCGATCCGACAGCCGGCGGCGTTCACCGCGACCGTGGGCATCAAGCCGACCTACGGCCGCTGCTCGCGCTGGGGCATCGTCGCCTTCGCCTCCTCGCTCGACCAGGCCGGCCCGATCGCGCGCAGCGTGCGCGACAGCGCGATGCTGCTGCGCTCGATGGCCGGCCACGACCCGAAGGACACGACGTCGGTCGACATTGCCGTGCCGGACTATGAGGCCGCGATCGGCAAGTCGGTGAAGGGGATCAGGATCGGCATCCCCAAGGAATATCGCCTCGACGGCATGCCGGCCGAGATCGAGAAACTCTGGAGCGAGGGCGCGGCCTGGCTGAAGGCGGCCGGTGCCGAGCTCGTCGAGGTGTCGCTGCCGCACACCAAATACGCGCTGCCGGCCTATTACATCGTGGCGCCGGCGGAGGCGTCCTCCAACCTCGCGCGCTATGACGGCGTGCGGTACGGCCTGCGTGACCAGGGCAAGAACATCATCGAGCTCTACGAGAACACCCGTGCCGAGGGGTTTGGCGCGGAGGTGAAGCGCCGCGTCATGATCGGCACCTATGTGCTCTCGGCCGGCTATTACGACGCCTATTATCTGCGCGCGCAGAAGGTGCGGACGCTGATCAAGAAGGATTTTGAGGACTGCTTCGCCAAGGGCGTCGACGCGATCCTCACCCCGGCGACGCCGTCGGCGGCCTTCGGCATCGGCGAGAAGGGCGGGGCGGATCCCGTCGAGATGTATCTCAACGACATCTTCACGGTGACCGTGAACATGGCGGGCCTGCCGGGCATCGCCGTGCCCGCCGGCAAGGACGCGCAAGGCCTGCCGCTCGGCCTGCAGCTGATCGGCCGTCCGTTCGATGAGGAGACGCTGTTCTCGCTCGGCGAGGTGATCGAGCAGGCCGCCGGCCGCTTCACGCCCGCGAGGTGGTGGTGAATGTCGCCGCGTTCATCGCGAGCCTCGACGGCGCGGCGCCCGCGCCGGATCTGAACGCGCCGCTCGCCGGCCTCTGTGGGCCGCGAAGGGCGACTGGGATCAGGCGCACAAGATCGTTCAGGACGAGAGCAGCCGTGACGCTGCCTGGGTGCACGCCTATCTGCACCGGGTCGAAGGCGATCTCGGCAATGCCGGCTACTGGTATCGCCAGGCCGGCCAACCCGCGGCAAAGGATTCATTGGAGGCGGAGTGGGAGCGGATCGCTGCCACGCTGCTCGGGAGCAGGACATGAGCACGGCCACGCACAAGCTTCTCAAGGGCGCCACCGGTGACTGGGAGATGGTCATCGGGATGGAGATCCATGCCCAGGTGACCTCGAACTCAAAACTGTTCTCGGGCGCCTCGACCACGTTCGGCGGCGAGCCTAACAGCCACGTGTCGCTGGTCGATGCCGCGATGCCGGGCATGCTGCCCGTCATCAACGAGGAATGCGTCAGACAGGCTGTCCGGACCGGGCTCGGGCTGAACGCGCAGATCAATCTGCGTTCGGTGTTCGACCGCAAGAACTATTTCTATCCGGACTCGCCGCAGGGCTACCAGATCAGCCAGTACAAGTCGCCGATCGTCGGCGAAGGTGAGGTCATGGTCGAACTGGATGGCGGCAAGACCGCGACGATCGGCATCGAGCGCCTTCATCTTGAGCAGGACGCCGGCAAGTTGCTGCACGATCAGTCGCCGGCCATGTCCTATGTCGATCTCAACCGTTGCGGCGTGGCACTGATGGAGATCGTCTCCAAGCCCGACATCCGCGACGCCGAGCAGGCCAAGGCCTATGTGACCAAGCTGCGCTCGATCCTGCGCTATCTCGGCACCTGCGACGGCGACATGGAGAAGGGATCCTTGCGCGCCGACGTCAACGTCTCCGTGCGCAAGCCGGGTGCACCGCTCGGCACCCGCTGCGAGATCAAGAACATGAACTCGATCACCTTCATCGGCCAGGCGATCGAGTACGAGGCGCGGCGCCAGATCGAGATCCTCGAGGACGGCGGGGAGATCGACCAGGAAACGCGGCTCTACGACCCCAACAAGGGCGAGACGCGATCGATGCGGTCCAAGGAAGAGGCGCACGACTACCGCTACTTCCCCGATCCCGACCTGCTGCCGCTGGAATTCTCGCAAAGCTTCGTCGACGAGCTGAAGACAGAGCTGCCGGAGCTGCCGGACCAGAAGAAGGCGCGCTTCGTCGCCGACTTCGGCCTGTCGGCTTACGATGCGAGCGTGCTGGTCGCCGAGCGCGAGAGCGCGGTGTTCTACGAGACGGTGCTGGACACGCTCGGCAACCGTGCCCGCGACGGCAAGATGGCGGCGAACTGGGTGATCAACGAGCTGTTCGGCCGTCTCAACAAGGAAGGCCGGGATATTACGGCCTCTCCCGTCAACGCCGAGCAGTTGGCTGCGATCATCGACCTGATCGGCGAGGGCACGATCTCCGGCAAGATCGCCAAGGATCTGTTCGAGATCGTCTGGCAGGAGGGCGGCGATCCGCGCGCGCTGGTCGAAAGCCGCGGCATGAAGCAGGTCACCGATCTCTCGGCGATCGAGAAGGTGGTCGACGACATCATCGCGGCCAATCCCGACAAGGCCGCGCAGGTCAAGGACAAGCCGCAGTCGCTCGGCTGGTTCGTCGGCCAGGTGATGAAGGCGTCCGGCGGCAAGGCCAACCCGCAGAGCGTCAACGACCTCTTGAAGTCGAAGCTCGGCATCTGACGTCACACATTCGAACGAGGTGACGGATACGCTTCGTCACCTCGCTTCGGACGCGCGCTGCGACGCTCGCGCGCACCCTCGGCGGCAAACTCCATCCCGACCGACGGCGATGCGGCGGCCGAATCGCCGCCACGCGATTCGTGCAAAACGGCGGCTTCGACACGCGCTGACGAGCGCTTGCGCCGTTAAGCATGAAAATATTTTCATTGCCAAAACTCGCGACTCAGAGTCCGCGAAGCGCCCTTGCGCGGTGATCGCGGGATCGACGATGCACATCATCGCATCGCGCATGCGCAACGCGCGCGTGCAGAAAAATACTTGCCGTGTAGTGTTTTTCTGCAATCGCATCTCGCGCAAACGTCGATGGTGCGGGCACTCCCTGCGATCGCAAGCATGCGTCATGCAGTGCGCCCGCATCGCGCTCGCCAAGCGCAGGCGCGTTGTGCCGTCAACACTTCTTTAAGCGAGAAGCTGTTTTTTTCGTCGTGTTGGTGTATTCGGGATGAGTGTGCATTCGATCCCCGACTGCATGCAGCGATTAAAGCCATCTCACACATCGGAGGGCAACATGGCCAAGAAAGCGAAGAAGGCGAAGAAGGCGAAGAGCGCAGTGAAGAAGACTGCGAAGAAGACCCGCAAGGTCGCGAAGAAGAAGAAGTAACTTCGACTTCTGAAGTTGCCGGCTCCTAGAGAGCCGGCACGTCATCAGCGCCTTCTAACAGGTTCTGGTCGGCGATAGAGGGTGTCGGCGAGACATCAGGCCAACGGTCGGATCGTTCTCTTTCGCGGGTTCGCTCGCCAAAGTACGGTCCGGCAGAAGAAACAAGTTTTCTTCGTTCGGTGCGGTTCTCCTTCTCAAGGGCTCCGCAATTTCACAAGCGGCCTTCGGGCCAACGTGGAATCTGGTCCTGACGTGTTCGCCGACGCCCTCGTTCTCTTGAGGCCGGGGTATTGCCGGCATTCCCTTTTCCCACATTGCTGATCTGACCGTGACGTGGCCGCGCTGCCTTGGAGCAGGCGAGGGCTGCGGCGAACAGTCGTTTGCCGCGACGGTCGCCGCGCAGGCGCAATGCGAGGGCGTCGCTCCGATTCCTAAAGTCGCGCGCTTCGCGCCGCGCGGCCTGCCGGCCACGGGGTGGCGCCGCCGCGCGAGACGCCTGTGTGGCCTTGCCAGCGCGCCCGTCCCACAACGCGCCCCTCCCATGAATTGTGACCGCACGGCGCGCGTCACCGCGCGCGATGGTTATCGTTCTCCCAAAATCCCAGGGTAAACCGAATCTGACGAATCGCAGAAGTGCCTGCAAAGCGGGTACTTCTTGCATTCATCGCGTGCGCCCCGTGCGGGCGCGTTTACGTCTGCTTCATCGCGATACTTAAACTGCCATTCAAATTTGCCCGCCATCATCGCCTTCAACAAGCCGGCAAACGGCATGGGGATGAGTTGAACAGTTCTTTGGACGGGAGCCGCGCTCGGGGGAACGAGGCGGCAGAAAAAAAGGGGATGCGTTATGTTTCAGGGTACTTTCGATCTGGAGACGGCGACGCCGATCGACGCGAGCGCGCTGTCGGACGTGCTGTTCGAGCGCGGGATTTATTGGGCGAGCGGCCGCTCCGGCCTCGTCGACCTCGTCGCCGCACATAAATGGTTCAACCTCGCCGCGCTGAAGGGCCGCAAGGACGCCGTGGCGCTGCGCCAGGAAGTCGCCGGGCAGATGTCGGACGCCGAGATCTCGGCCGCGCAGCGCGAGGCGAGGGCGTGGGTCTCGGCTCACTGAGCCGAGAATCGGATCCGCACCCTTGTCTTCACGGGGACGGATTGCGCTCAATCAAGTTCCTTCGTCGTGTCGCCACATGGACCCGCGCGGCATGACCGAGCCGTCGCCCGACGACTCCGCTCTGGAACCCGGACGGCCGCACAAGACGGGCCTCTTGCCGGGGATATAGAGGTCTTGGGCCTTCCGTCCCGGCGCAGCTCCGGGGTCTGGTTCAATATCTGAGCCGGCGAGGTGGTGCTGAATGCGCCCTGGCAGCGGCGGATCCGGCAATCCCGCGGATGGATGCACACATATATAGAGAGCGCGAATCGGCTGCGCGTGCCGCGCTGATCCTTGCGCCAGGCCTTCGCAGCCGTCCGGCGGTCGCTTTCAGGTGAAAGAACGCACAGACCTTGATTCTGCCGCTTGCGGCTCGCCGCCGTGTCGGGCATACCCGGCATATTGGAGACGTGGCCGAGTGGCTGAAGGCGGCGGTTTGCTAAACCGTTATAGGCTTGTAAAGGCCTATCGAGGGTTCGAATCCCTCCGTCTCCGCCAGCCGAGCTGTCCGCTCCGGTCTCAATCATCCCCATCATCGATAAAGAGCCTTCGCAGCGTGCCTCGAGCGTCGCCGCGACCATGTCTGCGCCTAGTGGAGAGTCGCGGGAAGACCTGTGTGCCTTCTCCTTGAGTCTCCTTCTGATTCCACGATTCGTGCGCGTCAAAGCCTGTTCAGGTCGGAGTTCCGTCCACAGTGCCTCAGGTGGGGAATTTTGACGGCAAACGGAACCGTCCTGGAAACATAAGTAAAAACAATGTGTTGCGAGGGCGCTTCGATCACATCTGCGTGTTATTTGTGCAACACCCTTCGGAAAACAAACGTCATGGGCTCGCTGCGGAGCGTTCTCTTGTTGTGTGTGCAAGGACGTTCGGTAATTGTGACTGAGCGACGGAGGGGGGCATCCCGAGGTCGTCCCGTTTTAGGTGGTTCGCTTAAGTAGACCATCGTTACGAGGATGCGTTGATTTCCAACGTCTTTTCGCGGGTAGCTCAATCGGCTTTGTACGAGGAATTGTACGGGGCTTCAACTTGGAGGTTTAACATGAAGTTCAAGGGCCTTTTGCTCGGTTCCGCGGCAGCACTGCTCGCCGTTGGGGGAGCACAAGCGGCTGATCTTCCCGTAAAGGCCAAGGCGGTCGAATACGTGAAGATCTGCTCGCTCTACGGTGCCGGATTCTACTACATCCCGGGCACTGACACCTGCATCAAGCTGGGCGGTTACCTGCGTGCTGAAGTCGCGATCAACGCGACCGACTTCAACGGTAACTTCAGCAGTGTTAACGGTTCTTCAAACCGTCTGACGAACTACTACGTCACTCGCGCCCGTTCAGACCTCAACATCGACACACGCACTGCGACCGAGTACGGCGTGGTTCGTACCTTCGCTGATGTGGTCATGTCCTGGACGACGGATAATTACACGGGCAGCGGCACCGGCAACGGCTCCACCGTTTACTCGCAGCTCGGCAGCACGGGCGTTAGCGCACCCAACAATGCCAACGCAGGCGCAATCGCCGGCGGTACGCTTGGCGTGTACTACGCTTTCATCCAGTTCGCTGGCTTCACGATGGGTAAGGCGGTTGCCCAGTTCGACGCCCCCTGGACCA